>JAQYWN010000532.1 GCA_029379265.1 Rhizonema sp. NSF051 | reverse complement strand
AATTTACTGAAGATTTATTTTTTAGCTCAATCTGGAAAAGCAACACCAGTCGTTGAGTCACGGATATACAGCCCTAGTGTGAGCGATCGCATCACCTCATCCCAAATCGGTGTTAGCGAGTGAGCTTGATCTACCCAATAATCGAATGTAATCAAGCACTGAACATTCGACCCCAAACCAATGCAAGTCCGCGAAAAAGCTTCGCGTGGCTCTGCCTGAGTGTCGATAAACTTAATCTCCGTCCAAACAATCCTGGCAGTTTGACGCTTGATGGTAAAGATTTCTCCCGATTCAATGACGTTGCGACCATCGTTTTCTGTCACTTTCTCCAAAGTGGATACGAGTGGAAACTGGCTCCAGTCATTAGGTGGCAGGCGATTGAAAGACACTTCTAGGCAGCAATCATCGTCAGGCGGTTTTCTATCGAGGAACTTGAATGATTTTTCTTGTGGCTCAAAAACCCAATTCTGGGGAACGTTGAAGCGAACAGATCCCCGATCTGCTACAAAAATTTTGTACCCTGATGGAGCTTGCCAGTGATGATCAGGTTTTAGTTCAAGCGTTTCTTTGATCCACTGGAGATTGCTTTTCTTACGCTTTGCCATAGTGTTTTTGCTTTTTCATTTATGGGGACGTATTCCTAGCTGCCGAGTCTGACCTATGTGTTCTTCTTAAAGCTAACAGCTCCGGTGCTTATTTTATTCTACGGTGCTGGATTAGGATAACGACTGTGAACTGCATCCAATTCGGCTATAGTCTCTTTATCCAATACTATATTGACACTTTCTAAATTTTCTTTCAGTTGTTCTAGTGTTGTCGCCCCAATAATAGTACTACTGATAAACCAACGACTGCGGACAAAAGCTAATGCTAGATGTGAAGGTTTCAAGTTATACTTGTGGGCAATTTCTACATAAGCTGCCACAGCTTCATTAACATTTGGTTTGAGATAACGCTGTCCAAAACTGGGGAAGAGAGTTAGTCGTGTATCCTCCAATGGTTGAGCCTGCACGTACTTACCAGCTAATACACCGAACCCCAATGGACTGTAAGCTAACAAGCCAATGTTTTCGCGATCGCAAGCTTCTGCAAGAGATGAATCAAACACACGATTGATTAGATTGTAGGCATTTTGAATAGAAACGACTTTGGGTAAATTTAACTGTTGTGCTACGCGGCTAAATTCACAAACTCCCCAAGGAGTTTCATTACTCAACCCCAAGTAACGAATTTTTCCGGCTTTAATAACATCTGCGATCGCTTCCAGTTGTTCGGCAATAGGAATAGTGTCTCGCGCAAAAGTTGGGTTATACTCTGTTTGACCAAATAGCGGAATATAACGGTCAGGCCAGTGAATTTGATATAAATCAATATAATCTGTTTGTAAGCGTTTAAGACTATCATCTACTGCCTGTTTAATATTCTCACGGTTAATTTTTAGCTCTCCTCCTCGTAGCCATTTAAATCCTCTGCCGGGACCTGTAATTTTTGTAGCTACAATCAGTCTATCTCGCTGTTTTTTTTTCAGCCATTCTCCAATATATGCCTCGGTTCTTCCTTGTGTTTCACCACGAGGTGGCACTGGATACATCTCAGCTGTGTCAATAAAGTTTACTCCAGAAGCAATGGCATAATCTAGCTGCGCTTTAGCATCTTCAAGGATATTTTGTTGCCCAAATGTCATTGTTCCCAAACAAATCTCTGAAACCTTCAGATCACTATTGCTTAATTGGTTATACTTCATCTTTGATACGACACAATCCTTTTGTCACATTAAATCTAGCAGTCCTTTACATCATCTGTGAAATTCTCTTTTTATTTACAGGAGCTTTAGCATATTGCCAAGAAATAAATGCCCAGCAGTTCATTCTAGATCTAGGCGTCGTAGTCGCGAAGCTACAGCCCAAGGGAAGCTTCCCCCGGCAGACTTCGCGCTTGGGTTCCCCAATCCGTAGTGCTATTTATTTTTATGGATCACTCTTAGCCACAGGCTTGCCGCTACGCGTCTACGTTCAAAAAATAATTTTCATAATTCTAGGACTTACGCACTGTACAAATAAGACATCATGTGTATGAACGATATTTGGTCGTTCCAGGCTTTTGACAATTACAGCCGCATGGGTAGTGCTCGCGCTCAAGATGATCGAAAAATCAGGTTTTCAGGGCGGAAACCCATACCCCATATTTGGTATTTCCTGCTCAAAAGTAAGTCCTAAATTCATCCACGGATTATTATATTAATTTTTATTGACTTATAGTGCTTTTGAATAAAATCAAATTCATTTTACCAAGTATATTGGCGATGTAGACAATCAGGTTAAAATACTGACTTGTCAGCAACAAACCTGAGATGAAAAACCGTCACCGGGACAATGGAACTGATAACAGCTAAAAACCGAGTCTAAGATGTTGAAATTCTGGGAAAACCTGTTTACTAACGGACCGTTTATTCCTCACGGACATTGCTACCTTTGGCAATCGGAGTTAGTCTGGCTGCATATCATCTCCGACTCGCTGATTGCACTGGCTTATTACTCGATTCCGCTCGCACTGGTATATTTTGTCCATCAACGGCAAGATTTACCTTTTAACTGGATATTTTTGCTGTTTGGCTCGTTTATTGTTGCGTGTGGCACTACGCATATAATGGAGATTTGGACACTCTGGTATCCAACATATTGGCTGTCAGGGTTACTCAAAGCCATAACTGCACTTATTTCAGTTTATACAGCATTATCTCTAGTACCACTGCTACCAAAAGCACTTGCACTCCCCAGTCCGGCACAGTTGGAGACAGCTAACATTGAACTGCGGCATCAAATTACACAGCGCCAGCGAGCAGAGTCGGCTTTGCAACTAGTTAATGAAGAGTTAGAAACAAGAGTAAACAATCGTACTAGAGAACTAGCACGTATTAATGAGGAATTAAAAACTGAAATTGCAGAACGTCAGCGAGTAGAGCTAGAGCTAAGGACGAGTGAAGAGCGACTGCAAACGCTTTCTGGCAAGTTAATCGAAGCACAGGAAGCTGAGCGGCGTCACATAGCTCGAGAATTACATGATGAAATTGGTCAAGCGTTGACAGCAGTAAAAATCAATTTGCAAGCCTTACAGCATTCATTTCCTTCCAGCGATCTCGCAACGCCATTACACGAAAGTATCGAGATAGTTGAAGTTGCTCTCCAGCAAGTACGCAGCCTCTCACTGGATTTACGCCCCTCACTACTGGACGATTTAGGATTACTGGCAGCACTGCGGTGGTATGTAGACGTGCATACTCGAAGATCTGGAATCGTCGGAGAAATTGTCGCCCAGCCAATAAATACCAAACTGTCGTCAAACTTGGAAACGACTTGCTTTCGCGTTGTCCAAGAAGCCTTGACAAACATAATCCGGCATGCAAAAGCACAACGAGTAACGATTGAATTGCGGCAGAGGGAAACTCAGTTACACCTAACGATTAATGATGATGGTGTTGGGTTTGATGTAAATGCAGCCATTATAAGAGCTGCGAGCGGTGGGAGTTTAGGTTTATTGGGAATGGAGGAGCGGGTTCTGCTTGTTGGTGGTCAAATTAATATTGAATCTATGCATCAGCACGGTACTAAAATACACGCTCAGTTCCCAGTTTTACCCCTCAATCCAGCGACTGCATAAGTAAACTTTAATTTTACCTAATTATATTCAGTAGAAAATGTTATTGCTGAGGTTTTATCCATATAATGTATAATTTGTCAACTAGTATCTTGTTCCTTAGAAATAGCTATGTCAGAGTTAATAGTTTCATGCCCTTGTGCCTGAAGCTTGTCTCTCACAGATTGCTTGCTTAAGCCAAAAATAGCTAATTTGGATGCTTTGGCATGACTACAGCCCCACAATTAATTCGCGTTTTACTAGTAGACAATCATACCCTTGTCCGTGCTGGATTGCGTGCTATCTTACACAATATTGAAGGTATACAAGTCGTTGCAGAAGCTGGTGATGGGCGTGAAGCTTTGAGCCTGATTGCAGATTGCCAGCCTGATGTGGTGTTAATGGACGTTGCAATGCCAGATATGAATGGCTTGGAGGCAACGGCGCGTGTTGTGAAGGAATTTCCTCAGACGCGTGTGATTATCCTTTCGATGCACGCCCAGGAGGAATACGTGTTGCAGGCATTACGTCTGGGTGCAATGGGTTATGTACCTAAGGATGTTGGTGTAGGTGAACTGGAACTGGCGATCCGCGCCAGCTTTCAAGGTGAAACTTATCTAAGTCCAGCAGTTTCTAAACATGTTGCAGATTACCAGGAAAGAGTAGGTCATGAGTCTAGTACTCAGACTCCGGTACAATTAACATCACGCCAGCGCGAAATTTTGCAGTTGATTGCAGAAGGGCGAACAACAAAGGAGATTGCCCAGTTGCTGTTCATCAGTGTGAAAACTGTTGAAACTCACCGGATGCAATTGATGAAACGGCTGGACATTTATGATGTAGCAGGTTTAGTGCGCTATGCGATTCGCATGAAGTTGATAATTCCGGAGGATTGATTGAAGAAATAAAAGTGGCTTTTTTGACCTCTCCCTGGCTTAAAAGCGCAAGAATTCAAACTGTGACTTCGAGGTAGCCGAAGCCATTACTTACTAAGGGCGTGACCGGAGTCAGTGACTCTTTTACATGGGGACTGGGAGAAGGGATTCCCAGGAGGCTTATGCCTCGGTCATAGCACGGATGCATCTTTGCGGAAAATGTTGGTTGCTGCCTGACACTCAGCATTCACCAATTTTTCATTTTCTGTTTTTTCTTGTAAAAGACCACTTTAGAGAAGTCTGCTGACATTGTTAGAATTCAAAGTCTCCAAAAATGCGGGTCAATTTGACGGACATGATATCAGTCCTGTTTTCTCCTAAAATATCAGGGTTTTCCTGATTGAATTCTCAGTTTCATTCAGCGTAATATATAACTTATGAGGGATGAAAATACAAAAAATCAGGTTTTCCCTGATTGAATGCTCACTCTCATTCAGAGTAATTTATAACTTGGGTTGAACAAACAGTAGACTTTTCTCGAAGTCAATGTCTGTATTATGCATAAATTGGCTTGCCAGGAATAAATTGGTTGTTCTACTAAAGGTTTGCCTGTAAGTATATGTCAACTCTGCGCATTCTTTTAGTGGATGACAGCTACGTTTTTCTGAGGTCTATCACCCGCTTTTTGGCTATGGATGCGCGACTGGAGATTGTCGGTTGTGTTCTCTCAGCAGATGAAGCAATACGTTCTGTATTGCGCTCACGTCCCGATGTGGTACTGATGGATTTATCTATGGGGAGAATCAATGGATTGGAAGCAACACGGGTAATTAAAGCGCAGCCCAACCCACCATATGTTGTCATCTTAACACTGAACGGTAGCAGTGAATATTGTGCAGCTTCTGTTGCTGTGGGTGCAGATGGCTTTGTTGCCAAATCGGAAATTGGTACAGCGTTGTTACCTCTAATCCAAGGCTTTATTTGAATAGCAATTGAGCAATTAACTATTAACAAGCATGCGTAAGGTAGGCATTACCAAAGTACAAATTATACTGATATTCAACATCGTATAGGGCACTGCCTACCTTGCTTGGACAAAGAAAAACCCCCAGATTTACTAATTTCAGCCGCTCAATAAGTTTTAGTCAATTGTTTCGCCATTAGCATTTGGCAGTCCTGACAGTTAAATTTATTTACGATAATTTTCCTAATAAATATAAAATTTATGAATAACGTACTGTTTGGTGATTTTAAGACAGTTGCTACCGAGATAATTGCTCTGGTTTTCCCAAAAACTGATTTCAAAGTATTATGCCAAGAAATTGGAATCGGAAATATAGCTATTACTTTTTATAATCC
>JAQYWN010000531.1 GCA_029379265.1 Rhizonema sp. NSF051 | reverse complement strand
AGCTCCGAAATTTCATATCACTAATCAGCTTTTTAGCCTTAACTGAACCGTATTGGCACAGGTGAAGCAGTTCAATTTCTGCAAACACTTCTGAACAAGCATTCTCGTTCAACTCTAGACGTGGACGGAATATTTGGTCCAGAAACCGAAGATACTGTTAAAACATTTCAGCAAAATCATAATTTGTCTGTGGATGGAGTTGTTGGACCGAAAACATGGGCTGCTTTAAATAATTAGTAATTCTAGGTGGCGCGTGGGTGGACAGGTACGCTTTGCGATCGCCAGCAAGTTTCCGTCGAGAATTCCCCCAATTCCACCACCGTCCCGTCGCACCCACGACTAAACAATGAGTATTTCTATTATATCACCGTCGGGTGATGAATGCCCTCTCAGAATCGCCTTGAAGCTATTGTGATTCGCTTATAGCTGCATATTGTGATTTATCAACATAAACCCCTAGAATCAGTATTAAACTCTCGCTGTAGGCTTATCCTAGGGGTTCGTTGTGGATTGGTGGGAGTCTTGGGGTTGGCTGTGGGAGTGTTGAGAATGGAGAAGTTAAGATCGGCATGGTATGAAGATACTGGCACCCTGCCGAGCCACGTCGCTGCGCTCGTGCCCTGTGTTGGGCATCGTTGTGGACATCTCGTCCAATGTCGTTGCCGTTGACAATTGCCGTTTACATTGGCTGTGTGTTCCGCGCCAGTGTGAACGGCACTTGCGATGCCCTTGGCAACGGCTGAAGCCGTATCGCACGATTGTTGGTAACGGATTAAACCGTATCGCTAGCAACTGCCACCTTACTCCGCCAAACACCGCCAGTAATCCCCAACTACAAGCCATCAAACTCCGGCGACTCACCAAAGATTCATCAACAGCGATATTGGCACCCAAGGGTGCTTTAACCGCGTCGCTTCGCTCGCGACTGCCGTTGACAATTTGCTGTTTATTCTTCGTGGTAAATGCAAACAGCAGGTGCGAGCGCCAGTAATAGCAGTGGCAAGAAATCTCCGGCAACTCATCCTAAAATCGCCTACAGGGCTTCTCTTGAAGGTGTCGGCATAAACCTGCTGCATGGCTACACTGGCACCCAAGGGTGCCTTAACCACGTCGCTCCGCTCGTGCCGTTGACAATCTGCTGTTAACTCGGCTCGGTAATGTAAACAGCAGATGCGATCGCCTTGACAACAGATGAAGCCGTATCGTCAAAACCTTATACTTTCCATTTTGCTTATTACTTTCTTTTTGATGGGTATAGTCGAAATGGACTCTATAAGGTTTTTTGTTCGCCGCCCGACTCGGTATTCCCCGTTGTTACCCACTGCTCAAGACAGCGTGAGCCAACAAACTAACTCCGGTTCCTCGTTGTTGCCCACTGACCAACACAGCATTCGCTAACAAACTTACTCCGGTTCCCCGATATTGCCTCACCGCCCAACACAGCGTTCGCCAACGAATCTTATCTCCGGCTCTCGTTGTTGCTGTTTACATCTTTGCACTGGTGTTGACAATGCTGGAGTTGGCGTTTACAATCTATAGTTGCCGTTTAGAAAACTGGACACCTAACTTCTTGCTTGACAAAACATAGATAATCCTGTATAGAGAAAATTACACCTACTAATTTTCTCGCCAATTGCGCCACGATTATCTCCGCAAAATGACTCGCGATCGCCACAACCTCAATCAACTTCACCAACTCCACCAACTCCACCAACTTCACCAACTTCACCAACTTTCTTATGTAGTCTATACCGTAATAACGCGTTCCCTATTGATTCAACAGTCATTTTTCCTATCCCCCTTATCTTCTGAAGTTCCCCAGTGTTCAGTAAATTTTCTAATTGTTCGATAGTACGGATATTTTCGCGTCTGAGAATGTTAGTTAAGGGATTATGCAGTCGTAAGATTTTAATTAGTGTTTTTGATTGGACGATACCTGTTACAGGATTACTGTTATTAGTTTCAATACTTGTTACAGGTTTTTGACTCTCGTAAAACTCAGAAATCAACTCTTTAACTTTCAAACTTAATGGCGCTGGAACTCGCATCACTACTGTAGAAAATTCATTTTTCATTCCTCGACCGCCTTTATTTTTCATTTTGTTTAACCTGTTACAAGTTTAATTCTATTCTAGCTAAAAACCTGTAACAAGTTTATTACTTCACCCCAACACTTCGCCACAATAGTTTTCCGGAATTTTAAGGACTCGGTGATCGGACTTTTCACCAACTCCCCCACATTGCCCGACTGCCCGACATCCCCACAACAAAATGTGCTTTGTAATTAGAAGTTTTTAAAAACTTGGTTTCGCCAGTGTGGTGGAATTTTGGGACAGACCCCAATCAAAAAATCTCCCCGACTGCCCCAACTACGACACTGCCAATTTCCCCGACGACCACCGCGAACTTCACCGATTCCCCAGTGTAGAAATCCCCCGACTACGTTGCGAAGTGTTATCCCAGTGAGAAAATGTCCGTCGTCTGCCACAACTTCTCCCCAGTGTAATAAATCCCCGACGACCGCCGCAACGTCTCCTTGGTGGCAAAATTTCTGCCAGAGTTAGCCAATTCCATCAACAGCCCCGACTGCCGCAACTCCACCACATTCCGGCTAAGCCACTGCCCCAACCGCCCGACTCACACCACAACAAAACTTACTTTGTAATTACGAGTTTTTAAAAACTAGGTTCTCCTGTGGGTGAAATTTTGGGACAGACCCAATACAACAATTGCACCATCTTTCGGCAACGATTCCGCTAAAGTTTACCAGTCCACCACTGCCGCCACTGTTCAACAATTGCACCATCTTTCGCCCACTAGCAAAGTATATGTAGATAACACGCATACGCATACGCATACGCATGTCACGCGCTTTTTATTTTCAGATTATAGCTTTAGCAAAAAAGAATGATGTTTAGAAGTCTACAACCCTTACAAAAAGCCAAAACGTTATATGGAATTTGGAGTAGTAAGGGGGTAAATTCCATATAATTTTGTGTCAATAAGCTTTATAGTTGAGAATTAAAAAATGCGATAATTTGAGACTAAGTATTGTAGTTGTACGGATATTTAGCGATCGCACCCACGTGTCAACAATGAGCATAAATACTATATATCCCACGGGTGCTGAATAGTGGCTCTCAGAATGTCCTAGAAGCTGCCTCGATTTCTCAATGTACGTTACTTTCAATTCCCAACACAAAACCCCTAGAATCTGCCTTGCTGTGGGGCTGTTGGCTTACTCTTGGGGTTCGGTTGTTCGTGTGGTTGTGAGTGCTTAAAATCTTCTCCTAATTTTTCATACCCAATATATTGCTCTAAGTAATCTGGAGACATCCTGCATCGAACATTCAGAGCAACTTCCAAGTCGTATATTAGCTCTCCTATTGTTTTTTTATATTTACCATCAAGTAACCAATATGTACTTTGTTCTACCGTACATTTTTCGATACGTTTTATATATATTTTTTTAAATACCTCCCAAAATCCCCAGTCAGCATTTTCTTTCAAATTAATAATAGCTTCTCCAAGCAAATAGAGATTAGGCAATTTTTCATTAGCTTCATTTTGTGAAACATACTCGCCTAACAATTTACGTATAACTTTTATAAAAGTACGGTAATTTTCTGAAAACATGGGGTGTATTTTAAACCTTTCAAGTAGGTATGTCGGAAAACTTTATAGAGAATAGTCAAGCGAGCTAGTAGTTGGCTAGGGCGGATTAATGCGGTTAACTGTGATAGTTAAAAACAGTTATTTGCACTATTGACAGTCTTGCTGGTTAAATAAATATTTGAAATAGTTACTGATAATAAACTATACTTACTACCAATGACTGAACCGCCAAGAGCAAGGGTTAAACACAAAAGGCAACGTGGCTATCTATCCAGCCAGGACGGACTTAGAAAACTTGAAGAAAAAAAGTTTTTAAAGGGCTACTCCTATGAGACTCTGGCAAATAAGGCAGGTTTAGCTTCTGACGATCAGGTAAAGCGGCTGTTTCACCCGCAGTGGAAGCGTAGAGTGCAATTAGAGACGATTGAAAAGATTGCTAGAGTCTTAGATTTAAAGCCAACGGATATTATTGCTCAAGACGAGTGGAGTCCACAAGATAAGGAACCAAACGTAGATATCGCGAAGATTTTACTTAGCGATCACAGCCAAGACACTTGTTTTGCTCAGCAGTTACGTCAAGCCTTGAAGGCGGCTGAACAGCCAGTGGTCATAACTGAATTGCTATCCTGTAACGAAGAACTAAATGGGTATGATTGTTTCCTGCTGCTGGTGTCTAGTCACTCGGCAGACATCAGTAACATCATCATGGAAGAAATAAGACGGGTTCGGCAGTTGCGTGATGCTCAACCAGACAGGAAGCCAGTGATTATGCTAATCCACGTCGGTTCTCCAATGTCATTACCGCTCAACCATGCTTTACACAGGGACCTTCAAGGCATTCCGCAGCTGGAGTTGTCGCAGACCGATATCTCAACCCTTGTACAAGAAGTACTAGAATTGCTCCAAGCGGAACCACCAGTGCCAATGGTAAATCCAGATGGGGGACAATTTTTAGAGAATTTATCCAACCTCAATCTTTCAAGGAATTGGTTGCTTACTTATATAGGTGAAGACCAACTGCTAAAACTGGGCACTTTAGTGAATGCTTTGATAAGCAAAGGGGATCGTCGAATCGAATCCGGATACTCCTACTGGGGTGTAGGCCCAGTTCAAATGTGGGATAGGGCTTGTAATGACCCAACTTACCACATGCGTAAAAATATTTCTGAATTTCCCTACTATGCTAAACAGCTTGCTCACCTTGTTGACAAGGAGTGTTATAACTTCGTTAGCCTCGGTGTAGGTGATGGTAGGAAAGACAGGAGTATCATCTCGGATTTCTTTAATAGAAATCGCAGTGCCCAGCCCCGAGAAGATTTTCTGTATATACCTGTTGACATGAGTCTTGAGATGTTAAGAATAGCTGTTGAAAAAATTCAAGAAACAAACCCTTTACCTCTGCACCGTCGTGTTGCAATTCAAAAAGATATTGAAACCTTTAATGGTATGCAAGAAATTGCTTACATTGCCCAAAATCTTGGAGCACAAAAGCCAATACTTTACGGGTTTATTGGCAATACAATTGCCAACGTTGAGAATCCTAAGCAAGTTCTTAACAACATTGTCAACACGATGAGATCTGACGATCTGCTGCTTTTTGAGGCTCAAATAATTAGTGCTTCTGCGTTAGAACCCAAACAACATCAGGAAACTATAGAAAATGTTAAAAGAGAATACTTATGTGATCCTTTTCGTCGTTTTGCAGTAAGTGCGCTTCTACAAAACACAGATCTGACCATAGATCCTACTGAGAAGGATAATTCCTACGTAGTCGATGTATATTTGCGCCAGTGGGAGTATGGGCAGGTGCTACAGATTGATTGTTTTTTTGAAAATAACACTAACAGATCGCTCTACATGATGCTCGTGAATGAGCAAAGCGTAAAATTAGACGAAAAAGAACGAATCCGTCTTTATTGTTCGAGGAAGTTTACTCAACCCTGCTTGCAAAACTTCGTCCAAGCCAGCAACCTTAGCATACTTGGGGAAAAGTACTATTTGAATGAAAAAGGCATTGGGTTTATGGTAATGATGCTTAAACGGCAGAATTGAGGCGAAACTACTTTGTTTGCCCTCTAGCACCGACCTCGCGGTCGGGGACGTTATATCTTACACCTACCGAATAAACTAGGAAAAAGTGAATAAAGAGTTCAAAAATGTGACTTTAGAAGTAGAGTCAAACCTACGTACTAATTAAATATTTAACCCACATTCCGCACTTCATAAAGTAGTATAGATAACCTACATTTACGCTCAA
>JAQYWN010000530.1 GCA_029379265.1 Rhizonema sp. NSF051 | reverse complement strand
CTGCCTGTCTGGTGGGCTCGGAGATGTGAAAAAGAGACATTATTAGAACTGGAATAATTATTAAACGAGCCACAAAGACGCCAAGAACGCCAAGAGAAAAAAGGTAGAATTCCTCACCCAATAAGAGGAGGATAATGATGACTGCTAGCATTACAGATTCAGCCGTGAAAGCAGCGATCGCCGCGATCGCATCGGAGTCAGCAACGACACAAGAAAAAATCGAGATGCTGATTGAGATGGCGCAGGGCTTTCAAAAGAAGCCGAAAACAAAACAGGATTTGCAAAATGCCGTCGAACTCTATGACTATGCTGATCAACTGTCTGGTGAGGATTATCCTCTGTTGAAAGCGAGGGCAACGGTGGGGAAAGCAGGGGTGTTACGGACAATTCCAGATGTCGGTTACCAATTGCTTCAGCAAGCGAAAGCAGGTTATGAAGAAGCGCTACCAATTTTGCAACAGTTCGCCTCAAGGGAAGAATTGGCAGAAGCCCAGATGAATTTTGGATTGGTATTGCAGTCTCTAGTACCATTTAACTTGGCACGGATAACCGATAGCATCCAAGCTTATCAGGAGGCTTTGCGGGTGTTTACCTGGCAAACATACCCGCAGGAATATGCGATTTTACACAACAATATTGCGATCGCTTACCTGTCAATGCCGCCCTTATCAGAACAAGAATCCTTGCGTCAGGGGTTAGCAGTACAGACATTTGAAGAAGCACTGAAGTATATACAGCTGATCAAGCACCCTAGAGAATATGCGATGCTACAGAACAATCTCGGCAACGCTTTGCAATATTTACCTAGTGGGCATCCAATAAATAATATTTTCCGAGCGATCGCAGCATATGATGAAGCATTAAAAGTGCGTAACCCTAAAGATACTCCCTTAGAATACGCCAATACAATTTCCAACAAAGCCAACGCCTTATTTAACTTACCCGACGACACAGAAAAGCCGGAAGCCGGAAATCCGCAAAATCTCTTACAAGCGCAAGCTTACTATCAAGAAGCTTGGGAAATTTTCAGGCAACATGAACAGATGGAACAAGCACACGTTGTCGCCCAGGCACTGCAAGAAATGGAGAGCGAGATTCGGTAGGGGCGGGTTTGTTCGAGATCACATGTTCATCAACACGATATCTCGTGAAACCCGCCCCTACAGAAGGCGCGTTGATAACAGATCACATGTTCCTCAACACGATATCCTGTGAAAACCGTCCGTACAACAGACGCGTAGGGGCGGGTTTGTTCGAGATCACATGTTCATCAACACGATATCTCGTGAAACCCGCCCCTACAGAAGGCGCGTTGATAACAGATCACATGTTCCTCAACACGATATCCCGTGAAAACCGCTCCGACAAATTACAATCTATTTAGGATTACTGTATGACGGACATTTTAACAGATCCTCATTTTAAAGAATTATTAACAAGTTTGGCCGTTGGTGATATTACCCTGATAACAGGAACGGTGTGGTTATTAATAGCAACAGCCTTATCTATGGTTGGTGGTGCTATTGGCGGAATGTGGTTAGCCGGCAAAGATATAGGTTACCAGTTTTCCGCGCTACTTGGGGGATTATTTGGTCCTGCTGGGATGATTCCAGCAATACTGTTAGGACTATTTATCATGAAATACTTGACAAATTAGCTAATTTATGCCAGCGCAATCCGATCAGGAATAGGATTTCTCTAGGAGGAATTATGATAGAGATAGGGTGGTTTTCCGTTAAGTTATTTTTAAAAGGAAAGCTAATACGCGATCCAATATATTTGATACGGCAAATTGCCATCGGTAGTAGCGTAGGTTTACTACTGCTGGTGTCACTTGCAGCGACAAAGTTTCCCTTATGGCTACCAATAACAGTATCTAGCTTAGTGACAGGCGCAATTATGCCCTTTCTCCTCAAGGATTTCAAAATGAAGTAAATGAACCCCTCCCCTACCCCTCCAGAGCAGGCGGTTCGGGGACGTAAAGCGCAGCTTTACTGGGGTGAGGTTCTTTGAATGCACATGACATAACTCCTTTCCCATGACAAATCTGGAAGAATTAGTAGAAGAAATTAACCGCTTTGAGGCAATTATTTCCAATTGGGATGAGAGTCAGAGGGGCGTAGTCGTGGGACTAAAAAGGGCAATTGAAGCCATACACAAAGAAGCATTAGTGCGCTTAATTAGAAGTGTCAAGCAAGAATCAATGCTAGCCCTACGTCATGCTGTTGAAGATGAAGTCGTGTACGGAGTACTACTTTATCATGAACTGGTCAAACCACCTGTTTAAGGGAGGAGGCAGGGGACGGGGAGAATAATTGGGCGAACAGCCGTTCGTTCCTACGGTAAGGGCGAACAGCCGTTCGTTCCTACGGTAAGGGCGAACAGCCGTTCGCCCCTACAATTGCCTAATCCAAAATCTAAAATCCTATGACTCCCACAAAGAAGTTGCCTTTCTCGCCTGAGGGTGCAGAAGTGATTTTAGGAACTCATATTGAACGGGAACAATTAGTGATTCCTGTAGCACCGAGTAGAATAGATATGTTTGGTCCTCGCGGTGGTTGTTTGATATCTGAAGAAGGACCATTATGGGTGTCAGATACGGGACATCATCGTTTATTGGGATGGCGTAATTTACCTACCAAAGATAGTCAACCTGCTGATTGGGTGATTGGACAACCTGACTTTAACCATGAGGGACAAAATGCGAAAGGAACTCCTGGAAGGGCAACTTTCAGTGTGCCGACGGGAATTTGTGCTTGTGGGGAAGGATTGGCGGTAGCCGATGCTTGGAATCACCGTGTTTTAATTTGGAAAAAGTTACCTGAGGATAATAATGTTCCAGCAGATTTGGTACTAGGTCAAGCTAATTTTACGGCAAACGAACCCAACCGGGGAAAACAAGAAGCCACAGCTTGTAGTTTAAACTGGTGTTATGGTGTTTTCTATCATCAAGGACAACTATTTGTCGCCGATACGGGAAATCGACGGGTATTGATTTGGCATCAACTGCCTGAAGAAAATGGGCAACCAGCAGATATAGTGTTGGGGCAAACAGATATGCGATCGCGCAATGAAAACAGTGGCAGTACTCCCTCCGCATCGAGTATGCGTTGGTGTCACGATATTACCTTTTGGGGAGAAAACCTTGTTGTCACCGATGCGGGTAATAACCGCGTGATGATTTGGCAGGGAGTGCCAACAGAAAACAATACTCCTTGTGCAGTGGTGTTAGGACAAAAAAACTTTACTACTGTAGAAATGAATCAAGGCGTTTATTTCCCTGATGCTGGTAGTCTGAGTATGCCGTATGGTGTAGCTGCTGCTGGTGATTGGCTAATGGTGGCAGATACAGCTAACTCCCGGTTGTTAGGTTGGCAGAAGCCAGAATCAATCATATCTTTACAAGGTACACAGAGTCATGCGATCGCCGGACAACTAAATTTTCAAAGTAAAAGTGAAAATCGCGATTTTGGATTGCCCACGCGAGACAGTCTGAATTGGTGTTATGGGATAAAAATATATGGCAAGACAGCAGTCATAGCCGACTCTGGCAATAACCGAATTTTGCTATGGAAGATAAGAGACGGAAGTACGGGCGGGTTTGGCAAGATAATGTGTTGATGAACATGTTGTCGGCATAAACCCGCCCCTACGCGCTACCGATTTGTACGGGCGGGTTTGGCAAGATAATGTGTTGATGAACATGTTGTCGGCATTAAACCCGCCCCTACGCGCTACCGATTTGTACGGGCGGGTTTGGCAAGATAATGTGTTGATGAACATGTTGTCGGCATTAAACCCGCCCCTACGCGCTACCGATCAATAATTATGCCCAACGAAGAAATTAGAATTTACGGCATTGTTCAAGGTGTAGGATTTCGCCCTACCGTATATCGGCTAGCAAAAGCTGGAGGATTACGAGGAGATGTTTGTAACGATGCTCAAGGTGTATTGATCAGGGTATCTGGTAGTCAAACATCTATAGAAGAATTTGTTCAAAGATTACAGCAAGAATGTCCACCACTGGCAAGAATTCATCAATTGACACGCAGGCGATGCGAAGATGAACTTACCTTCGACGATTTTGTCATTTCTAGGAGTGTCAGTGGTGTAGTAAAAACCGAAATTGCCCCCGATGCGGCGACTTGCCCACAATGTAAAGTGGAGATTTTCGACCCTTTTAGCCGATGGTACCGTTATCCCTTTACCAATTGTACTCATTGTGGCCCGCGTTTGAGTATTATTCGTGCCATTCCTTACGACAGACACAACACCAGCATGGCTACCTTTGCTATGTGTGCAGATTGTGAGAAGGAATACAAAGATATCGAAAATCGCCGATTTCATGCTCAACCTGTAGCTTGTCACATTTGCGGGCCTCAGGCAACTTTAGAACGTGGAGATAGTCAACCAATCACAGCTTCCATGTTCTCTATGTTGGATGATGTCGATGCTGTCTGTACCTTATTACAAAAAGGTGAGATTGTTGCTATTAAGGGGTTGGGTGGATTTCATCTTGCTTGTGATGCGACGCAGGAAGCTGCTGTGCAAAAACTACGTCAGCGCAAAAGACGCGATCGCAAACCCCTAGCTTTAATGGCACGCGACATACCAGTCATTGAAGAATACTGCATCCTCAGCAATCAGGAAAGAGAATTACTTCAAAGCCCAGCTGCACCGATTGTATTATTGCACCGGAAGGCACAAGCAGACAACGGAGAATCATCAATCAAAAATCCAGTTGCACCTTCAGTCGCACCAGGGCAAAAGACTCTTGGCTTTATACTGCCGTACACTCCGCTACATTATCTTATCCTCAAGCGGATGAATCGACCGATTGTCTTCACCAGTGGTAATCTTTCTGAGGAACCCCAGTGTGTTGATAATGATGAAGCGCGTCATAAGCTAGGGAAAATTGCTGATTATTTCCTTTTTCACAATCGGGAAATCGTTAACCGAGTTGATGATTCGGTGGTGAGAGTTGTCGGGGATAAAATCCAAACAATTCGTCGTGCTAGAGGATACGCACCAGCACCTATTCAATTACCTCCTGGATTTAATAGTGTTTCTCAGATTTTGGCAATGGGCAGCGAGTTGAAAAATACCTTTTGTCTGTTACGAGATGGGCAGGCAATTCTCTCTCAACATTTAGGAGATTTAGAAAATGCTGCAACTTTTAAAGCTTATCAGGAAACACTGAATTTATACTCAAACTTATTCGAGCATAAATTAGATGCGATCGCTGTTGATTTTCATCCTGAATATCTCTCAACAAAATTAGGTAAAGAACTCGCCGCCACTCATCAAATCAAACTGTACAACATCCAGCATCATCATGCTCACATTGCCGCTTGCATGGCAGAAAATAACATACCTCTTGACGAAGAACCTGTTTTAGGTATTGCTTTAGACGGATTGGGGTATGGCGAAGATGGAACAGTGTGGGGGGGAGAGTTTCTGTTAGCAGATTACCGTTCCTTTAAGCGACTGGCAACATTTAAGCCAGTGGCAATGTTTGGGGGGACACAAGCAATAAAACAGCCTTGGCGTAACACTTATGCTCAGTTAATCTCAGCCTTTTCCTGGGAAGATTTAAAAAATCAGTATAGAAATTTAGAACTGTTAGAATTTCTGCAACAAAAGCCACTCAACCTTCTCAATCAACTGGTAGAAAAAAGAATCAACTCACCAGACGCTTCCTCAGTTGGACGTTTATTTGATGCTGTCGCTGGGGCGATCGGTATTTGCCGAGAAGAATGTAGCTATGAAGGACAAGCAGCAATTGAAATGGAAGCTTTAGTTGATAAAAATATATTAAATTTTTATAAAAAAATGTTCAATTATCCATTTGATATTGACGTTTTAGATAATATTTACTA
>JAQYWN010000053.1 GCA_029379265.1 Rhizonema sp. NSF051 | reverse complement strand
CAATAATAATATATAAAATAGCCTCAAAAAGTATAACACTCGGGCTGCATTCTAGTATGTAACCAGCCATTTATTCCCAGCATCAATTATTTTTAGCAGTGCTTTTGCTTGATCTCCTATCTCCAACTCATTCGGCAATGTCCATCACCTATGTTTATCAAAGGAGTCATTATGATTAGCCGTTTGATTGACCTTCTGCCTAGAAGCACAGGTCAAAATATCTTACGGTCGCTCAGAGCAGCTGAGCGAAGAGTAGCTGCCTACCAGTTTGCAGTCCTATTTTGTATCGGCCTTGCTTCGAGTTTGGTCTTGACTCTGGCTTTTGACGGTCATGCTGTTGCCGCTTCTGAATCTGCCAATACACTCTCCTCTCTACTAAATCAGTTCAAAATACCCAAAAATTCGACAATTCGGTTACTAGAAACGGTGGGACTCTTTGTGGGGGGCATAATTTTTTGTATAGTTTTGGATCGCTGGTTTTCTAGCCGTTCTGCTCGATCTAGCAACACACCTTTAGCGGAACAAGCGCGGCGGCTCAAGCAACTCAAAATGGGGTATCCAGAGGGGATGACAAATCTGGAAGTTCTCCGTGTTCAAGGCTTGCTGGAAAGGCGTTTGCAGCCGTTCGGGCTGAGTGTCACTTGGTCAAGTTTTTTATCAGCTTCTTCTCTGATCGAGGCACTCAGCAACGGGACGATTGACTTCTGCGGCGGCGGCGGCACTGCCAGCATCTTCTCTCAAGCAGCAGATCATGTGTTTGTGCGCGTCGCTAAAGAAAAATACACCGCTCCTAAGGGTCAAGCGATTCTGGTACTGGAAGATTCGCCGATTCAGACGCTTGCAGATCTCAAGGGTAAGAAAATAGCTTTTGACAAAGGCTCAAGCTCGCATTATGTGCTTGTGCGAGCGCTGGCGAAAGTAGGCCTCGATTTTAGCGACATTGAGCCAGTTTATCTGACACAGCCAGACGCGCTGCCCCGATTCCGCCGGGGTGAGGTCGATGCTTGGGTGATATGGGTTCCCTATAAGGCGACTCAGGCCCGAAGTGCTTACCCAGGGCGATCGATTGCAGACCTAGAGAGCATATTTGATGACAAAGCCTCTTTAGAAGTTCCGACCTATTACTACGCGATTCCAGAGCTGGTACGCGACTATCCCGACCTGCTCAAGGTGATTTTAGAAGAGGTAAACGAAGCCGGAGCTTTAGCTAAGAGACAGGAATTAGAAGCTGCTCAACGATTGGCACAGAACCATGAAATCGATCCATCCATCGTCGAAACTTTACAGCAACGTAGTGCCGAACGCGCCATCATCCCGATTGACGACCAATCGCTCACTGCCCTACAGCAACAGGCAAATATGTTTAGAGATCTAAATCTGATTCCTGAGCGGGTGAATGTGAAAGATGGAACCTATAGCTTACAGACCAAGCAAAACTGGACTTATTAATCCGACAATGACACTCTACTGCCTTATAACACCGATTCAGTCATAAAAATCAGGCAAGAGTAGCAGATAAAAGCTAAATAAGAGTGTCTGTTTTTTGGTTTCTCAATAACTCATGCAATTCGTCAACTGATTCTTTTATTTCTACTTTCGTTACAGTAACATTGGATCATTTTTTTCGTGAAATGGTATTACAGTCGGCGCTTTGGGGCGGATTTAACCGAAACAACATATCCGCAAACACAATATCTGACAAGAACCACCCTTACAGAAGTTAGAAGTTATTAGTAGTATTTTTTAACAACTACCAACTATCAACTAACTAACAGCAAATGACAAATCCAAAATTAGCTGTTCTTGGCGCAGGTGCTTGGGGAACAGCTTTAGCAACCCTTGCTGAGGCAAATGGTTGTCAGGTAAGCTTATGGTCGCATCGAGATTCACTATCATTAGCGGCAGCAGTGGAAGGTGCTGATGTAATCCTCTCAGCCGTTTCAATTAAGGGCGTGAAATCCGTTGTTTCTCAAGTACAGTCTTTAGACCTTTCAAGAGAGACAATTTTTGTGACGGCAACCAAAGGTTTAGATCCAGAAACCACCTGCACTCCATCGCAAGTTTGGCAAGCCGCATTCCCCAACCATGCAGTCGTTGTCCTTTCAGGACCTAATTTATCTAAAGAAATTCAACAGTCACTGCCTGCGGCAACAGTCGTTGCTAGTAGTGTGACAAGTGCTGCAGAATTTGTGCAATCAGTGTTATCCTCAGATAGTTTCCGAGTTTATACAAATCCCGACCCTTTGGGAGTGGAACTGGGAGGGACGTTGAAAAATACGATCGCGATCGCAGCTGGTGTGTGTGACGGTTTGCAGTTGGGAACCAACGCTAAAGCAGCTTTAGTGACTCGCGGTTTGACAGAAATCATTCGTATAGGCAATAGCTGGGGTGCTAAAACGGAAACATTTTACGGTTTGTCTGGTTTGGGTGATTTGCTGGCTACCTGCAACAGTCCCTTAAGTCGCAATTACCAAGTTGGCTACCAGTTAGCTCTTGGCAAAACACTAACGGAAATTCTTGCCCATTTAGAAGGAACTGCAGAGGGAGTCAATACAACTGAGGTTCTCATCCAGCGATCGCGAGGGCAAAATATTTCCATCCCAATTACCGAGCAAGTTTATCGCCTACTTCAGGGCAAAGTTACACCCCGACAAGCACTCTTAGAACTGATGCTGCGAGATATGAAGCCAGAGTTTTCTAAACCTGATAGAGATTAGGTTATCGATCAAGATCCCCGACAACTTTTACGAAGTCGGGGATCTTAAGGATACATCCCTTGTGATAAGTCATTAATATTTACAATTCATTAATGACCAATCACAAATGACGCGCTTATCCCCCTCAACGATGAGACTGGCTTAAAAAAAGACAATCTGAGGTTCATGAACTGTACCATCAGGCATGATCGTGCCTCGTCGCTTTGTAAAATCCATTTTTGCCTCCCAAAGGTTTGCCTCACTCAAGTTTGCTTCTGTTAAGTTTGCCCATGTGAGATCTGTACCAGTTAAGTTAGCTCTTGTTAAATTCGCATCCAAAAGCATTGCGCCACATAGCTTTGCGTGACTAAGATTTGCTCTGACTAAATTCGCTTCAATCAGCGATGCTTCAATTAACTTGGCTTCGCTAAGATCGGCTTCGCTAAGATCAGCACCACACAAAGAAGTTCCCCACAAATTACTTCCGCTTAAATTCACCCGCCATAAAAAAGCCCCACATAAATTTGCATAGGTTAAATCAGCATTAATCAAATTCGCTTCACACAAAGAAGCTTCATACAAATAAGCATCCCGTAAATTAGCTTGCATTAAGTTTGCACTACTTAAGTTTGCACCCAAGAGGATAGATCCACTCAGATTTGCACCACGTAAATCTGCTCCGATCAAATTAACACCACTTAAATCAACTGCTCTCAGGTCAATTCCACTTAAGTCACATCCGCTAAAATCTTTTTGTTGAAGATTTTTCTCAGTGGTTTGACTTAAAATTAGCTCTTGTTTGTCAGCATAATTTCTCATAGGGCTTACTAGCAACTCCAGAGTATAAAATATATTAAGTGTAACTTCTATTCGTTGTTGTCTTTGAGAATACACCTCAAGCGTAGGCAAGCTAAGCAAGAAATCTAAAAAAAAGCGAAATAATCAGCAAAAAAGCGTGCCAATCGTTATGATAGCGTCTGGAATCGCTTTATTTGTCAAAAAAACCTCAAAAATCTGATTTAAATGTCAGTAAAAGGCTAAAAAGTTGACAAAATAAAGTTGACAAATTGAGTGCCAAACCGGGTTTGTTGGTATACGAAGAACCCCACCTCTAACCCCCAGAACGCTCTTCGTTTCGTGGTAATAAAGCGCTCCTGTGGAGGAGTTATTTGTTATTCGACATTAGAGTATCTCAACATTTATTTACATATTGAGGTTTTTTTGCGCCAACCGACTTAAAGGCAAATAAGATTTCTAGAGAATATTTATGTAGGTACCAACGGAAGGACGGGCAAACGACTCCCAAGCACTACCACTGCGTAGGAACAGTTCCATCCAACGTGTCTGTTTGCCTTGTGCATTGATCCAACCACTGCTACCAGGTGCTAACGTCTGTCCAGGTTTGACGGCAAAGCTACCATCAGTGGCGATCGCATCAAGCTTTGTGTCACCGATCTGTACGCGCACGGTATTGCCTTCACCAAGATTAATACTAATGTGAACCAGCATGTCATTCTTCCGTTGACTCCAAGAACATTGTACACATCAGATACATGGTTATCACCTGGTGGCAAAAGTAATGTATTACACATAGTGCATCATTAATTGTTAACGTTTAGCTATTACCAATTAGCTATGAAAGGAATTTATAAACTTGTAGACTTAATCTTCTCTCGAAGTTTGCAGTTGTAGATAAACGAACACAAGTGTTACTACTAACAGTACAGTCGCTGCAGCAGCTGCATAACCAAAATCAAATTGAGCAAAAGCCTCTTGGTATATATAGTAAACGAGTAAATTAGTAGAATTCAACGGACCACCACCAGTCATCACATAAACTTGCTCAAAACTTCGTAATGTAAAAATGACAGTGGTTACTCCGACAAATATGAAAGTAGATATTAATCCTGGTAAAGTAATATACCAAAGTTGTTGCCAAGCATTTGCGCCGTCCAGTTCTGCCGCTTCATAACGACTGGTTGGAATTGCTTGTAAGCCAGCCAAAAATACTACCATATTGAAACCAAGTTGTTTCCAAATGCTGATGACAATCAGTACTGGCATCGCCCAAAATGTCTCTCCTAGCCAGTTGATTGATTGAATCCCTATTGCTTGTAAAAATGCATTGATTGGTCCTTCAGGTTGAAACAGCCAGCGAAATCCCAAACCAGCCGCGACAAGTGAGGTAATTGAAGGAAGGAAGTAAGCAGTTCGCAGGAATCCCTGTAAGGCAAAGCTGCGGTTTAATAGTACCGCTAATCCTAAAGGGATAACGAGACTGGGAATGACCGTGGCAATGGTAAAATAAACGGTATTACCAATCACTTGCCGGAAATCAGGGTCGATGAGTAAGCGCCAGTAATTTTTGAAGCCAATCCAGTAAGTCCCTTTTAAGGTGAAGCTACCAGCAGTAAAGCTGAGGTAAAACAAATAGGCAATAGGTCCAATTGTAAAGAGTAATAGCAAAATCAATGCTGGAGTCAGAAAAATCCAGGCAGCAACTGTGTCATTATCCAACCACGACTTAAAATTTATTTTTGGTGACATATTCATCCTTACTATTATGGTGCTTCGCCCTGATTCTACCCCTAGCCTCGTTTCTCCCGACATAAGTGATCGCACAAAATATGCAGACACACCCTTGAATTTGGGAATCTTAGCTTCGGGAAATGGCAGCAATTTTGAGGCGATCGCCCAAGCAATCAAAGCTGGGCAATTGTTCGCACAAATTAAAGTATTAATTTACAATCAGGAGGAGGCTAAAGCAGCAGTACGCGCTTCTGACTGGGGTGTCCCAGCAGTGTTGTTAAATCACCGTGACTACAAAAGTCGTGAAGATTTGGATGGGCAAATTGTACAAACTTTGCAGCAGTATAATGTTGAATGGGTAATTATGGCAGGTTGGATGCGACTAGTCACACCTGTTTTGATCGATGCTTTTACAAACAAAATTATCAATATTCATCCCAGTTTGCTACCTAGTTTTAAGGGTGTGCGTGCTGTAGAACAAGCCCTCGCTGCTGGAGTGAAAATTACAGGCTGTACAGTACATTTAGTTTGTTTGGAAATGGATGCTGGTCCAATTTTGATGCAAGCTGCGGTACCAGTGCTACCAGATGATACACCAGAAACACTCCACGCCAGAATTCAAATACAGGAACATCGGATTTTACCTGCTGCGATCTGCGCTTCTGGTGCGTCTGCTCCGCGAACGTAGTAGCGCTGACGCTCGTTCCGACGCTCCTCCGTCGCGCTCCGCTAACGCTATCGCGCTTGCTGAGCAAAACCAATATTGTTGAGTTGTATGTTATTGAGTTTTTTTGATTAATTTATTCTTTGGAAGTGCCTTAACCGGACTTGATATAATTCCTCACAACCCATTGCCAATCAGAATAAACGGTGCCCAATAGTATGGGTGATTAAAGATACCTTTATCTTTAAGTAGGCTCAGTTGAGCTTGGCGCAGGGCTTGAGCTTTAGTTATTGGCGCTTGAGTCGTTCCTCTAGCTAGATTGGTGTAAAAATTTTCCATTAAAATCCGGGTACTCTCATCACTAACTGACCACAGAGAAGCCATGACTGCTTTAGCACCACTATTGAGAAAGTAGTAGCTGATGCCTGAAATTTCTACACCATCTTCATTGGGGCCGCCAAGTCCAGTTTCGCAGGCAGACAATGTGATTAAACTCATATCTTGCACCTCTAGGTACAACCCCAGGTAAAGTCCAAAGATGCGCGACAAAGCTACCCAATTTTTATGGGTTTTTATAGCTAAATCAAGGGTTTTACTTTTTTACTGAGTAATAAAATTACATCAATTTTTCTTGGTGCAAGATATGAGTAAATGCAATACTGCTCGGTTAAGCCCTTTTTAATTATGATAGACAACGATATTTCAAGGGTTTCAGCCTACTTTATTTCCTTAACCGAGCAGTATTGTGAGTAAATGGACATCGCGTAAATCTGGCAAATTTTTAATCTCAGAAATCTTTAATTTTTCCCCACTACCTAACAAAACAAAAGAATCCTGTGGGTGTTTTGACACAAATTGAGCATGAGTGGCAATGTGCAGAATTTTATGACCGATCAGATGATCTCGCAAGGCACGAAAGTCGAAAGCTTGGTTGAGGAACTCTATACCGGGATAAACTCCCTTTGTAGCGGTAGGTTTTTGGCGGATAATCGCATCTAACTCACCTGGGACATTTGGCAATTCAGGAAAATGGCCAATCGCCTGAGACACACCCAAACCTAAAACTGATGTTTTGTCAGTTCCTGAAGGTAGGCGATCGCTCGTATCCGTCAAATCAGCTGATAGCACCGTAGACACATTATAATTTTCAATCAGATATTGTTTCCCATCAAACAACGCTCCCATCGGAATGTAACGTGCAGCTCGATCCAGAGAAAATACTAAATTCTGAACTTTATTCGCTTTAAGTTCCAGTTCAATAGGTTTGATTAACCAGTCATAAAGTTGTTTACCAGGAACGTTAACATCATTACCAGAAGTACGATTTTGAAGTAATTCGCGGAACTTCCTGACAGTTTCTCCCAGCTTTTGCTGACTCACAGGAACTTCAACTCTTTTGACAATGCCTCCCTTAGAAGCCCATAACAGCCAGATTTTGTCAGGCAAAACCAAGGGATAAACAAGCACTGTACCTGGTTGTGATTCGACAATTTCTCTGGCTTTAGTAAGTTTGTTGGGGTCAAAAAAACCTTCATCTTGAGCGTGGCGACGGCGCACTTCTGAGTCAATGCTTTGAATACCCTGATTGTATTCAGAAGTCAAAGCATCCCGTCGATCTAAAAGTTGACTCAGTTCACTACATTGAGTTTTTCGACAATTTTCTATGCGTTGCCCAAAGGCAATCAAACTGCCATATTGTTTAGTAATTTGTTGCTCCGTTGGCGTTAAGGATGCTTGTGGTTTACCCCCAGCCGTTCTACCACTGGTAAAATCGCGGATCTCCTGCACCTTCAGAAGTTCCAACACCTGCTGCGCTTCGGTAACTTTCCCTTGAGAAAGCAACAAATCTGCTAACTCGCGGTAGGTATCTACCCTTTTATTACCTTCTTGACCTGCTTGTAAGAAGGATACTTGTAATTGTGGGGGTAGTCCTTGGATTTTTAGCCGTACTTGCTCTACCCCAGTGACAGCTTGTTTGTAGAATTCAATAGCCTTTTGTGGCTGATTCAAACTGCGATAAACACGAGCTAACCCCGTGCGAACACCAGCACCACTACCTGGAAGTTCTGGGTTGGGATTGCTTGCTAGTGCCTGTTGATAGAAGGATATTGCTTGCTGAGTCTGTCCCGATTTGCGGTAGAGATAGCCGAGTTGAGCTAAGACACCGTATTTCAACCCTCGATCTTTTAGGTTTTTGGTAATTGCCAAAGCTTCTTGAGATGCTGCAATGGCTTTTGGATAATCCTGTAAGCTAGCATAACCATTGCTCTTACCTCCCAGTGCGAAAGCTTTCAACTCAGGACTTTTGCTGTCCGCAAACGCGGAGGCTGCTTGTTGGGCGAGTTCAATGGTTTTTTGTGCATCCCCTTGATTATCGTAAATACCGCCCAGCGAGAGCAGAGATATCCCTTCCATCAGACGATTCTGAGTTTTACGGGCAAGCTCTAACGCTTGCCCGTAAAAGGAAATCGCTTGCTGATAATCACCCAGGCTACTGTAAATAATACCTAGAGATAACAGTGGCGACATTTCTGCTACTGGATTTTTAATTTCTTGGGCGATCGCTAAACTTTGTTTGGCAAAATCAATCGCTTTAGGATATTCGCTGAGATCTATGTAGGCAAGACTCAAAAAACTCAAAGTTTGCGATTCCACAAAACGATTGTTACTTTTCCGTACAATAGTCAAGCCTTGTTGCATCAATTCAATGGCTTTTTGATAATTGTTCTGCCCCACATAATAAGCACTACCCAAAAAGACCAATGCCAGCCCTTCCAAGTCACGATCTTTTATCGTTTGTCCGTTCTTTGAAGAGTGTTCGCCTCTAGCAATTGCTAAGGCTTGCTGGCTAAACTCCATCGCTTTTTGAAAGTCTCCCTGCCCTAAGTAGGCAGCTGCAAGATTCACTAGAGATCCACCCTCAACATTGAGATCTTGAGTTTCCTTTGATACGATCACAGCTTGCTGTAGTGCCTCAATACCCTTCGGCAAATTTCCGATGAAGTTGTCAGCAATACCAATATTGAGTAAAGCATTACCTTCATCCTGACGATTTTTAGTTTCCCTTGCAATTGCCAGTCCTTGCTGAGAATATATAATGCTTTGCTGCCAATTTCCTATGTTGAGACCATAAGCCAAGCCTACTCCTATCAAGGTATTTTGTTCCAAATCCCGGTTTTTGCTGTCCCGTGCGACTTGCAGAGCTTGTTGATAGTAGGTCATGGCTTTTTGTTCATGTTTTAAAGAACTGAAAGCATTACCTAAATTCGTGAGAAGCTTGATTTCCGTTTTTTGGTCTTTGATTTCTCGTGCAATTAAGAGTGCTTGCTGATAGTATTCAATTGCCTTTTTATAATTCTGCAAGTTTTCATTAGCGAGACCAAGTCCTCTGACAGCTTTGAGTTGATACGGAAGATTTTTTATTTCTTGAGCGCTCGCTAAACTTTGCTGAAAGTATTCAATTGCCTTTGGGTAGTCCTTGAGAGAGTCGTGGTAAATACTGCCTATCTCATTCAGCAGATTAGATTCATCGTCACGCTTTTTAAGTGTTCGCACCACTGCGACACTTTGCTGATAATAATCTATCGCTTTTTGATAATTTTGTAAAGAATTATAAGCGTTGCCCAGACCGTAAGCTAAAAGTTTAAATTCGCTTTCACGGTCTTTGATTTGCCTTGCGATGACAAGTGCTTGTTGAGATGTATTAATTGCTTTCTGGTATTCCTTCAAAGAATTATAAGTGTCAGCTATTGAAAGCAGCGTGTTGAACTCACAATCACGTTGATTAGTTTTACGCTCAATTACCAAAGCTTGATTGTAAAACTCAACTGCTTTTGAGTATTCTTCCAATGTTTCGTAAGCTGCACCGAGAGAATACAAATCCCGCGAGCCGCAATTGAGTTTTTTGATTTCTAAATTAGTTTTCGCAGATTGTTGAAAATATAAGAGTGCTTTTTGGTTATCTTTCATCAACTTGTAAGTGTTGCCTATACTAGATGAAAGACTTAATTCTTGCTTTTTATCTTTTATTTCTCGTGCAATAGCTAAACCTTGTTGATAGTAATTCAGGGCTTTCAGGTAATCTTTTTGCTTGTATTGATAGGTATCACCAATTTTGCGTAGAGTTTCGGCTTGAGATTTGCGGTTTTTTATTTCTTGTGCAATTGGCAAAATTTGTATATAATAATCAACTGCCTTGTTGTAGTCCTGGTGATTATAGTACACATTACCAATAGCCAATAAAGCGCGGGACTTACCTTCACTATGTTTGATTTCCCGTGAAAGTGCCAAGCTTTGCCGATAGTAATTAATGGCTTTTTGGTAATCTTTTAGCGATTCATAAGCATTACCCAACACACCCAGAGTATATGCTGCAAACATGCGGTTGTTAGTCTGCTGGGCAATTACCAAGCTTTGCTGATAATAATTAATTGCCTTGTTGTAATCCTGCTGAGCATCGTAAACAACACCAACACGCCGCAAAGCTTTAGACTCAAGTTCACGATTTTTTATTTCCCGTGCGATCGCCAAAGCCTGCTGTTGGTAATCCAGCGCTTTGGTATACTCCTTACTGACTTTATACGCCGCCCCCAAAATACTCAAAGACTTTCCTTCTAGTGTACGGTCTTTAATTTCCCGTGAGATAGCCAAACTTTGTTGAGAATATTCAATCGCTTTCTCACTATTATCCAGATTAAGGTAGGCATGCCCTATCCCCTGCAACGCCATACCTTCTCCCTGAGGATCTTTAATTTGCCGATAGATCACCAGTCCTTGTTGCAAAGATTGCAACGCTGCTTCATTTTTGTCGTCATCAAGTTGCTGAGTCCCTGTTTGCACAAGCTTGTCTGCTTCCGCCTTACGGTTTTGTTCAGGAGGAGTAACCTTACCTGTACTTGATGTTTGTGCTATTGCACTGTAGATTTCTGGTTGTCCAGACAAAACTAGGGAAACAATCAGGGTTGCAGTGATTGTAGAAAAGCAATAGATCTTGTTCTGACAAGATTTCAGATAGACACGCATAAAAAAGCCTGCCATTGGATCGAGGGGAGAGGATGATTAGCTGCTCTCTACAGTAAAGATACAGAGATGTATCTTTATTTTCCCGAAATGACACAAGTAGAAAGTAAAGATTTGTTTTAAGCTGGACTCGATCAAATTGCAAGCTGACTAGTGAGGAAAGTCCCCAACTCATGCGCAAAATACTATTAGCAACTGTATTTCTATTGGTGATATGCGTGATTGTATACGCGCATTTATCCAGTCAAAAACTAGTCACATCTGCACCCAAGCTGCTGACTGAGCCATTTCTACAACTACCAACCGAAAGTTCAGTACGAGTTGTTTGGTTTACCGAGTTCGCTGGTTCTAAACATATAGTGAAATATGGGGAAAACAACCAGCAAACTGCCGTCACCACGACCAAACTCAGTCGTACACGAGAAGATCAACAATCACATGTAGGGAACCAGACGAAAGAAGCAGAATTTTATCAAAAACCTGTTAAGCGTGATATTTGGCGACACGAAGCGGAAGTGGTTGGGTTAACCCCTGGCAAACGAGTTCCTTATAGCGTTACTAGTGTAGGGGAAGATGGCTTGAGTGTTAGCAGCAATGTTTTTACCCTTGCAGCCAAGCCTACGCCAGGGACACCTTTGAAAATTTTACTGACATCTGACCATCAGTTAAAACCGATGATAGCGGCAAATTTGCAAAAGGTGGTGCAAACGGTTGGGCAAGTCGATGCAGTCTTCTTCGCTGGTGATTTGGTTGACATTGCTGATCGCGCCAGTGAGTGGTTTGATGATAATCGTGGCGGTGCCTTCTTTCCCTGTTTGCAAGGTCGTGCCAAACATGAAATAGAATTTAACGGGGTGAAGACAGCTTACACAGGTGGGAAAATCATTCAATATGCACCAATGTTTACCAGTATTGGCAATCATGAGGTCATGGGACGCTTTGGTAAGAGTGGAAGTATAGGCGGTGAATTTGGTGATACAATTCCCCGTGCAGTTGCCAAGAAGTTGTATGGTGAGAAGTCTCTTGACGATAGTTTATTTAATACTAAGACTTACGAAGAAATACTGACTTTACCAGAAAGCAAAGAGGGTGGAGAAACTTATTATGCAGTTAGCTTTGGCGATGTGCGTCTAGTAGTTCTTTACGCGGCAAATATGTGGCGGCCTCCTAACTTAGATGCTGCTAAAGGTAAGTACCAGGAAACGAAGAAAGACTTAAATAACCCTGTTGCATGGGGTTACGGACAGCATATTTACGAACCAATAGAGAAAGGTAGCAAGCAATACAACTGGTTGGTGCAAGAATTGAATAGCCCGGAATTTAAAAAAGCAAAGTACAAAGTGGTGATGTTTCATTATCCACCCCATTCTTTAGGCGATAATATTGTTCCGCCATATACCAATCCGGTGCCACTCTTGGAACGCGATGCCAATCAAAACATCACCTCAGTGCGTTATCAGTACCCTAAAAATGCAGATTACATCATCCGCGATGTTCAACCCTTACTTGAAGCAGCTCGTGTACAGTTAGTATTTTACGGGCATTCTCATTTGTGGAACCGCTTTCGCAATCAATCGGGGATGAACTTTCTGGAAACATCGAATGTTGGTAACACTTACGGTGCTTTTTTAGGTAACAACAAGCGAAAACTGTTACCAGCAGATAAAGACTATGTTGAAGTTGGCGATCCAAATGCGTTAGAACCAGTGACACCAACAATCACTCAACTGTTGGGTGATGATGGTAAACCCTTACCATATATTGCCAGTAATGAAATTACTGTTTTCAGTATCTTTGACACGGGTACTGGGAAAGTAAGTAGTTATCGTTTTGATACACGTCAGCCTGAATCAGAGGTGATCAAGTTTGATGAGTTTAAGTTGTAGCCAGAGGTAGACTCAATGGCACGCTGTTGTTTATCGGGTTCATCCTGAGAATACCCATACATGAGAATATTAGTATCAAGAAAAACTCTATCGGACATTAGCCTCTTCTCGATTAAAGTCAAATCCTTGAGTGTTTAAAGAAATTGCGTTGAAAGTTGCTTGTTTTGGCTTTTCCACAGGTTCTGACAAAAGTTCTGAGTCATTTAAAACAATTACACGGATAGCCCTCCCTTCCCACTGAGATGAATATTCTGGGGGAATGACAACTGCACCATTATGAATAATGGTCTTAAATTCAATGGCTTCCATAGGTTACCTCAATAAAACTTAGGTTTAGTTTAGTATGAAATTTCTGGACTTTGCTTAATAACACTAAGCTTGATTCTAAGAATCAAGCTTAGTGTTATCGCTTGAGAATCAAGAAATTTGCTACGTTTTAGAGTGATCGCTTTTGTGTGGGGAGAGAGGCGATCGCTTATCTTTCACGAAAGCCATTTTATCGGAGAGCGATACCAGTACTACCAGATGATACACCAGAAACACTCCACGCCAGAATTCAAATGCAGGAACATCGGATTTTACCTGCTGCGATCTGCGCTTGCTGAGCAAAAACAATCTTGAAGGTAGGCGATCTCCATCCATTCAACACAGATAGATGTTTGGTTTGCGTCTCACCTAAGTCATATGTGTGAATAACCACATGAAAATTATATTTGCTGTCATGGCAAATAGTGATATACTTACTTCTGTTAGCTCAAACAATATAGGTAAGGCATCGAGTTCGTTACTTGGTATTACTTTGAAGGAGATAAATATCTCTAAGTAAGAATCCTTAATATTGTTTGACTGTTTTTGATTTTTTATCTGCTAGGTGCGGATAAAAATAGAGTTCTGACTAAAAAAGTTACAGTTTACACTATTGGTTTTTATGCCAGCAAAGTTTCATATTCAGACAGAGTGGACAACTGGTTTTCGTCACTAAAAGTAGGCAGAATATGTCCTGCACAGGTTGCGAGTCTGGAAGAGGATAAATGGCTGGTCAAAAATTCCTGGCTATTAAGAAAAAGTCATTAGCATCAAAGCAGAGTTAATCATGAGAGTTGTGACTTTACTCTCATGATTAATAGCAACATGAAATTGGGAACTATAGAAAGAAGAACGAAGGTGGATTTGTCCAAGCTTCATGATTCCTTCTGTTGAATAACTCGTTCGAGGAGTCATCTTTTAGCTGTTTTCTAGTTTTTCAAGATACACAAAACTTTTAGGAGCAAACATGCAAGCAGTGAACAGAATGGGAATTCCTAATATCAATACTATGAATACCCAGGATTATATTGAACTTGAACAGAAATATGGTGCTGATAATTACCATCCTTTAGATGTTGTCATTACCAAGGGAGAAGGCGTGTGGGTATGGGATATAGAAGGTAAAAAATATCTAGATTTCCTTTCAGCTTACTCAGCAATAAATCAAGGTCATTGTCATCCCAAAATTCTCGAAGCCATGATCAAGCAAGCTCAGAAAGTGACTCTGACTTCCAGAGCCTTTCGCAACGATCAATTGGGACGATTTTACGAAAAGCTTTGTCAGATTTCTGGTTTGCCTAAAGTGTTACCCATGAATTCTGGAGCCGAAGCGGTTGAAACTGCTATCAAAGCAATTCGTAAATGGGCTTATAAGGTTAAAGGTGTGCTAGAGAATCAGGCAGAAATTATCGTTTGCAGTAATAATTTCTCTGGACGCACTATTAGTCTCATTAGTTTTTCTACCGAAGAACAATATCAAGATGGATTTGGGCCTTTGACAACTGGATTTAAAGTCATACCTTTTGGTGATGCCGAGGCATTAGAAAAAGCGATGACTCCTAACACTGCTGCATTTTTGGTAGAACCAATTCAGGGCGAAGGAGGTATTATTATTCCTCCCAATGGTTTTTTAAAGCAAGCAGAACAAATCTGCCGTCAGCACAACGTATTGTTGATTTTTGATGAAATTCAAACTGGATTGGGAAGAACAGGCAAAATGTTTGCCCATCAGCATGAGGATGTTAAACCAGATGGTATAACTGTAGGAAAAGCTTTATCTGGTGGATTTTATCCAATTTCTGCTTTTATTTCTACCGACGAAGTCATGAGTGTCTTTCAACCTGGGGATCATGGTAGTACTTTTGGCGGAAATCCATTAGCAGCAGCTATTGGAGAAGCAGCACTGGATGTAATTCTGGAAGAAAATTTGCCACAAAAAGCTGCTAAACAGGGAGAATATTTTCTAGCGAAATTACAATCGATAGAAAGTTCTTATATAAAAGAAGTTCGTGGGAAAGGCTTACTGATTGGAATGGAATTGCACCCAGAAGCTGGTGGTGCTAGACGTTTTTGTAAAGCGTTAGCTAAAGAGGGATTATTAGCTAAAGAGACTAGAGATAATGTTATTCGTTTTGCTCCACCTCTAGTCATTTCCACTGATGAAATAGATTGGGCATTTGAAAAAATTGAGAGAGTATTAACAAGTAATTGTTAGTTTATTATTGATAATCTAGCTCGTGGCTACAGCCGTCCCCACGAGCGCAACTACGAGCAAAGCTTCACTAACCCTAGTGTTAAAAATTAGTGTTTAAGAAGCAGCGATTAAGTGTAATTATAGTGATATAGTCCTGCTAACTGACCAAGGTTGTTCTATAATTGCAGGTAAATTTAGAGAAAGAGAAGTGATGGCGGCTAAAGATAGATTTCATGCTGCGGTTAGAATTGCACAAGAGTTGGAGCAGTGGAAGATAACCGATGATCCTCTGCGACTGGAAGTAGGCGGAACCAAGTTTGAAATTGATTTAGGTGCAGAGCAATTGTTAGCAGCAGAGCGAGAGCTTGAAAAAATTGCTGTTGAGATTAAAACTTTCTTGAGTGATTCACCACTAACCGACTACCCTGTGGTACTAAACCTCTCTCCCGAAGAGCAAAAACTTTTTCTGGAAAAGCTTAATAATCAGCATTTAACGTTACGAACCAGTAAACCGCAAACATCAGAAGAGAGATTATTACTTTGGCAGGAGTGGATAGACACAGCGCCAAAAAGCTATGCCAACCTTTCTGATGAAGTTCTGCGTCGAGAAAATATCTATGATGATGAAGTATGACCCATTATCTATTAGATACTAATATTCTGTTACGCTCCAGGGATATAGCTTCACCCGATTACAATCTTGTTGATCGCACAATCAGGTATCTAATATCTAATAACCATCGCTGTTTTATTACATCTCAAGTTTTAAAGGCAAAGCGCTGCCCAAGTCTATTCCAGTTCATTAAATTAGGTGATCTATCCTGCGGGAACGGAGTAATCGTAATTTAAATTGCATTTTGCTGTTTTTTGAAAAAAGTGTCAAACTCTCTTTCTCCCTGCTGTATAAATGTGCGCTCCTAGATGGGGAACAACTTATCGCACCGCCCTCATCACCAACGCCGTCACAGGTAAATATAGATATAAGGCAAGTCCCCATCTCCTAAACCTAGAAGCCACCATGAGTCAAAAAACCTATCAACTTCCTCTAACCTTCGAGCAAATTCTTAATCTTGTTCTACAACTTCCAGCACAAGAACAAGAACAACTCATTCAAGAAATCAAGAAAAAATCTCCAAATAATAAAGATGAAGATTTACTTAGTGTTTTTGACAGAATTGGCAGAAATGCTCAAGCCAAAGGACTAACTGAAGAAATCCTAGAAGAATTACTTGTCGATGAATCATAAACTAATTGTCATTGATACAAATGTTTTACTTAGTGCTGCTCTGAGTCCTAATGGAACAGCCCGTAAAACTCTAGATAAAGCTTATAAAGAATTCAAAATTGCTCAAAGCGATGAAACTTATCAAGAATTAAAGACACGAGTTTACAAACGTAAGTTCGATAAATATATCTCAAATGAAGAGCGGCAAGAATTTTTGGATGTAGTTAAAAAATACAGTCAATTTATAGAAATCAAATCTCAAGTCAACACCTGTAGAGATCCAGACGACAACAAATTTTTAGAACTTGCTAAAGATGCCAATGCAGAATTTTTAATCACAGGAGATCAAGATCTTTTATCACTCAAGACTTTAGCCGAATATCAAAACAAAATTATTACTCCCAGAGAGTTTATTGACTTTAATTAATTCATTTTTCTACTTATTTTTATAACATTTCTTGACCTATTGAAGTACGTTTTTAAATCTGCTTAGTTTCCTATAAAGGATTGAGGTGTACCTCATACCATTTCACTTTAATTTTGATACACATGAGAAGCACGGGAGCCGGGAGGGAAGCAATTAGAAACATATCATTTGTATCATGACTTTCGTGAATTGGTATCAGTTGCTTAGGAAAGGCTATACGTCGAACTCAGGTTGATTTAGGACTGCTATAGCAGTTCTAAATCATTCGTAAAAAACGAGATCCCCGACTTCTTCAAGAAGTCGGGGATCTAAGACTTTCATTGTCCATTAATTCTTAACTGCTGGAGACTGTGCCATTTTCCACATATAGCTAGAAATCAAATTGGTAAGAATGTGAGCGACAATTGGCACTAACAAATTCCCACAGAGGAGGGCGCTATACCCAAATAATAGCCCGATAATTGTTGCCCAAATCACATAAGGCCATTGCTGGGAACCACTAAGGTGTAAGACGCCGAAACAAACACTTGATAGAATCACAGCGAAGTGACTATAACCCAATGCTGGTAACATCAAACCCCGAAATAGAAGTTCTTCACTCAACCCAGGAAGCAGTGCTAGCCAAATTAAGTCAGGTAATACCAAAGGCTTCAGCACCATTTCCAAGTAATAATTGGCACTTTTACGGTAGGGAGGGCAAAGTTGATAAGCTAAGCCACTCATTCCGGTAATGGTTAACCCCAATCCCACCCCTAATAGGAAATGTCTTTCGTTCCAATGCCACGACATTAAGGAAAAGTTGCCAAATCTTAAACATACCTTAGTCACTACCCACAAGAGGATTGCAGTTACTCCCATCGCCACCAGAACTTGGGTGCGTGTTAGGTACGGTATTTCTGGCTGTTGCTTTTGCTGTTGAGTCACGATGGTAATTGCGGGAGAGGGGAGTGGTGAGAGGGGGGGTAAAGAATTAAAAATTAAAAATTAAAAAGGGGAATTGTTC
>JAQYWN010000529.1 GCA_029379265.1 Rhizonema sp. NSF051 | reverse complement strand
GTTTAGACATTCACTTAAAAATTTGTAAAAATCAATTCTTTGGGTGGAAATTTTATTGATAAAAAAGAACTCTTCAAATTGGTCAAAAATGAAAATGATTGTGTAATTTCGTTCAGTCAATAGCCGTAGCTTTTCAAGAATGATAGTGGGGGAAACTTCTATGGCTAATGATATTTCTGTTTGGGCGAGCACGTGGTTTAAACTGTGCAATGTGGCTGTAAGCCAATCGGTATAAACAGACAAAACAATAGTTAATGGTAGGCGATTACCGATAACTTTTTGTTTCAACGCAGGAACTAACCCAGCTTTAAGTGTTGAACTTTTGCCAACACCACTAGGTCCGTGAAGGACTGTTAGTTTGCAGTCAGCACGAGTGATTCTTTCAAGCAAGCGATTGACATCTTGTTGACGTATAGAAGTTGTTATTTCCTGTGCAACTTCCTCAGGAGGTGATGGGACTTTTTGTGAGCCGTAAATTGGGTTAATTCTATAGCGTTGCGGTTGCAACTGACTGGCACCAATGAAGGCACGAAAGCCATACTGATGCTCTATTTGAATCTTTTCAAGCTTCAGGCGAAAAGCTTCTAGGTAGTGATGGCACTCAAGAAAGTAGAGCGATCGCAACTCTTCTAAAATCTCTAAATACAGCGATGGTTCGTACTGTAACTCACAAACGACTTTTGCCCATTCCAAATTATTAATAGCTTCCAGCGACTCACCTAAATACCGCTGTGTCCGCCCAAGTAAAAGAAGATACCAACTTTCCTGTTGGCGGGAAACTGTTGTTTCCTCTGCGATCGCAAGTGCTGTATTTGCTAATTCCTGGGCTTGTAACCAATCTTCTTTAGAAGTAGCTACAGCTGCTAAAAAACCGTAATCTTGAGCAACTTGCGCTTGATCACCATAGTGTTGATGTAAATCCAGGGACTTTTCGGCCAGTTCTTGTAAATCCTTCCATTCTTGAAGGCGTTGCAGCATTTCACAAGTAGGCAAAATAAATTTGGCAACCAAGTCTTTTCGTTGCGCTGCTTCCAATACATCTAAACATTGCTTAAACCAAAACAAAGCGTTTTGCCAGTATTTCCTATTGACAAAAGGCTGTAAATCTGCCATACGACGATAACACAGCCCAATATGAAAGAGAACGACTGCCTGCTTGAGAAGATGGGGCGCAGAGGAAACAAGGGAAGACGGGAATAAGGGGATAGGGGGAGAAATACTGACTCCTGACTCCTGAGTCCTTTGTCCTGACTCCTCTTGACAGAGCGCAAGACTGCGTTGAAAATGAACTAAAGCATCAGCGATTTGATCTTTGGCGTAGTGATCGCGTCCCAAGACCAACTCAAGATTGGCTTCTAATTCTGGTTCTAATTTAACACCATGTAGGCGAAGCAAATCTTGACGAGCCGACTCAATTTCCCGACGTTGCTGAGATTTAGGCTCTAAATCAAGATTCGCATCAGATAAAAACATGCAGGCATCTGCTTGCAGCGCTGTGGCAAATAGAGATTCTGTCTGATGTCTGACTAAAGCGATTAAATCTTCTTTAGTCATTTCAAATTTGATAGTGGTTGCCGCCCAACTTTTAAAATCGGGTGCCAATCTAGACAGCAAGGTTGCCACTTCATCTTGCAGCCACAATACTACTGGAAAGTGAAAACTATCAGCGTAGATATCTCGCGCTTTATTGAAGCCAGTGATGAAGTCTTCAAGAGCTAAAATCGATTCCAGACCGAAAACCATCACAGCTGATGGCAAACTATCTGTAGCAACAGTGGGATTATCTAGAAATAGTTCTGTAACTATAGCGGTGTGTAAAGCGGTGGCTGATGGTGAAACAAACAGCTCTCGTAAATTTATTTCCTGGCTAAGCGAGCGGAGATTGACTAATATTTGCTCGCGTAACTGTCTATAGTTGCACCGAACTAAAATCAGGGCAAATTGACCTTTGGATAGATCGATCGCCCGAAGCAGTCTTTGTAAGGAATGCTGATTTGGGACGGATGTCGCCGCCATGAATTGCCACTCTGTCATAATAAAAACAGGCTGTAAACCTAAGATAAAAATCAAGAGCAAAAATTAGCAGATATGCACTCTTTCAAAGCATATCTCTCCATTGGGATCGCTCTTCACTACTAGTCATTCGTAAAACACTTGTACTCATGACAAATAATGGTCTGGGTCAATTGTTATTGACCGTGACAAGCTAACCCTTCTGTAGTGATAGAAACAAAGAAGACTAATTATAGACGCGCATGAACTTACTTCTTTTGCTGCCAAGCAAGGACTTTTTCTGTTTCTGCTAATGCAGGACTGATGCCAAACCAGCGCCCCAGAGGATCGCGGTATTCAAATACAAACATGCTTCGCAGCAATCTCTGGTATTCAGACTCGCCTTTCACACTTTGCTGTATGACGACTTCGTATAGCAGTTGCCACTCTTCCTCATCAATAGCAAGCAGTAAATCGTCGCGGTAGTCCTGAACCACAGCGTCTAATAATTCTCGTGAAAAAGGTGGATCTTGTCGCTGCAAGCAACTGTAAAGTAGCCCGAGTAAGTTGCGGATGTGACCACCACTCACACGACACAGACGATCCAGAGTTTCAGGTTGGTCGAATATCTCTGTAATTAATCCAAATCTGGCACTCCAGGGAACTTCTGGAAAGGCTCTTGCTAGTACCAGTTGGCGTAACAGAGCCATGCCTGGTTCATAATCACTACCATCTCTTTGCCGCACGAGTACCATTGGCAATACTTTTGGAGCGATTCCACCACCTAAACGATTTTTTAGTGTCTCGCATTCCGACGAAAAAATTAATGCTAGAGGAATTGTGTAAACCACGTGACATTTAAGTCGGCGTAACTGTTCGCCACGGTCAATGAATAAGTATTCAGGTTGCGATCGCCCAGATGCTAACGGACGCATATCGACTCGATCTAAGTTGTCGATAATCACAACCAGTCCTTTCTGACCTCGTAGTTTGAGCTGTTCAACAGCCTTGTCTAACACCTCTTCGTTAATTGCCTGCAAAATACTGTTGGTGCGCGGTTCTAGGTATTGCCTGACCTGAGTACGCAACTGGGGACTGTCTTTAGTTTTGGCAGTAATTTTGGCAATGCCTAAAGACAACTCCGCTTGTGTTGATAACTCAATCGGAGTCTGTAAAAAATCCCCAATTTCTTTAAACAAATTGGCAAAATAACCTGGTTTAATTTTGATGCCAATTGCTTCTAAACTAACACTAACTTGACGGGCGACACTTAACAAAATATCGCTAACATCAATATCCGCCATGTCCAGATCTTGACTGGACTCAAAATAAACCACATGAAATCCAGCAACTTCCAATTCTGCTTTCAGGCGCTGTAACTCTGTTGATTTACCACAGCCAATATGACCTGTAAACAACTGGCATGTTGGTTCATCTGGAGAAATACGGACAATGGTGCGTTGCAGTTCTTCTACGATTTTGCAACCACGGACATCTGAAAAATCTATGTAGTATTGCTTATCAGATGAATCTCCCATAACCAAAGTTTTACTTGGGTTACAGGCTTTAAAAAAGCGTGACAAATTCAATGTTGTTCTCATGTAGATGCAGATTTATTTGTATGTGTATACAAATAATCTCTACCTAAGTAGTTGCTTGGCGGAACTTGCCGCTAAACAACTATCCGTATTCTGATAGAGATTTGATTGTCCCTGATACGTTCAGTATACTTGTCCCTGTTAGATATACTGTAAAAATTTTAACATCTTTAGTTTTTTCCCAACATTGGACAAAGCTCTATGACTGAGTTTAGTATAAGTGCCTGTAAAAACTATAAGCTGTCTAACTTGGACAGGTATTCACTCTTGCAGTCTGTTTATGCTTTACATACCATAAACTATCAATTCCGTCAACAATAAGAAAGTGGATTACCGAAGTATTTTTTTTCCAATCATTGGCAAAAATTTTATGTGACTACTTGTTCTAAAGGATACTTGTTATTTGACAAATTGGCTACATTTATGACAATAAATTCTTCAGAAAATCTAAATTTCAGTATAGTGCTGTTTAATACTGTAAGTTTTCTATCATAACTAGTATTGGTTATTTAAGTAGCTTGAGGTGAAGTTATGGTTATTTTGTCAATGCCACGCTTGTAGCTTTTTGAGTAAATATATAGTTGTTCCGCACAGAAAAAAGGCTACACTTACGTAAGAAAGTTCGTTGGAAACTTTAAAGTGAAAGAGTGACCAAAAAGTAGGGGGTAGATAACAGGGAGTTATACTCGCCTAACTCTCCTCACTTCAAGTCAGGTCAAAGGCCCCTTGAGCGCTGGTTCCTCAGCAGTTCTCTCAAGGGTTTCTACTTAGAACTGGCTGAAAGCTCCTCGCCTCAATGGGGAAACTCCTCTTCGTCTTTTGCGGCGGAAGTCGCTACAACAGACGAGGGGCGTTGCACGGCGCTGGCTCTTCTTTCCTTCAGCACTACCGAAGATTAACTCTTAATTTGAGTGAACTGTTAACTATAAGAAAGAAAAATCCCCCATACTTTAAATCAAGGGATAAGCTTAATTAACGATCTGATCGCCACAGCGACTCGGACTAAAAGTTTGGAAGGGGTGTGAATGGCTGGCATAGTATCAGTTTCCCGCACAGATATAGAAGGACGTCGGGATAAATTACGTAAAAAGCGACAAATGAAAGTGATTCAGGCTATTTGGCAAACCATTGCTGTTAGTAGTCTGGCGGGTGGATTGCTATGGGTGACAATCCAACCGATTTGGGTGCTAAAAGATCCTGAAGACATTGTGATTACTGGAAATCAATTACTATCTGAGCAGGCAATTCAGTCATTGCTTGTGCTATCATATCCCCAATCTTTATGGCGAATCGAACCGTCTCGAATTGCCCAATCTTTGGTAAAGCAACCGACGATTGCACATGCGACGGTTAGTCGTCGCCTGTTTCCTCCGGGATTAATAGTTCAAGTTAAGGAAAGAGTCCCTGTGGCGATCTCATTGACACGAGGGGCACAACAAAAAAAAGTATCCACGGGATTATTAGATGCTAGTGGTGTTTGGATGCCTCTAGAAAAATACACATCTCTAAATCCCAACGTTATATTGCCGAGTCTGAAAGTTATTGGGTTCCCTGACAAATATTGCCTCTATTGGACATCTCTTTATCAAGCAGTTAGTCAGAGTTCTGTGAAAGTGATGGAAATTGATTGCCAAGATCCGACAAATGTCATTCTGAACACAGAATTAGGAAGGGTGCATATCGGGACACCAAGTGTCCAGATAGCTGAAAAAATCAAGGTATTGGCACAGATGCGCCCTTTGCCTGCACAACTGAATCCCAATCAAATAGAATATATAGATCTCAAAAATCCAGAAACTCCATTAGTACAAATGCACCAAAAGAAACCGCCTGCGATCTCTAAAACTTCCTCTTAAAAAGATTGAGCGGATTTGACTTCACAAAATACTCTCTTATTGATCGGCATTTCAGGCAAAGCATTCCTATCATAGGTGAATGAGACTGAATTGCTCATTGCCGCTCTTAATTCTGAATCCTTAATTTATGGATTTCCCTTAAAAGGAGGAGAGGCATCTAATAACCTGATAAGTGATTTTTCACAATCAAGAGAGTCAAAATAAATCAGTAAAAGACAAATTTTGTTTTTCAAATTGTCATCATCTCGAATAATGAAACCTATGGACCAAATGATCAAGGCAGGCAGACAATGCGCATCGGTGACGGATCTGTACAAGTTATGTAATTAGCTCAGCATTTTAGGTGCATAATGACTTTCTCGGAAACAGCATGTATAGTAAATAACGCTTTTTACATTTTGTACAACCAAGAGACAAAAAGGAAAAATACTTATACAGGTGTTTC
>JAQYWN010000528.1 GCA_029379265.1 Rhizonema sp. NSF051 | reverse complement strand
CTAAAATGGTTTGTTGCTGTTAAGAGCGCTAAAGCGCTACTACGAGCAAATTCTGAAGATTTTACATTTCGTTACATAGTGGTAAATTTTTCTGCCTACCTACTTATGTCGGATAAAACCTGCCCGTACAGGAGTTATTGTTCTCCCCCAACAAGTACCCGAATCATGTTAAATTCGCTCTTTGAGATTGCTAGTAACGTTCAAATAGAGGCTAATTTTTGCATTCGCCATCCCAATTATCAAGCTTTTGCCTTGGAGACGGAAGTTGCGGAACGATTTCAGCAAACTTCAACAGCTTTGCAGCAGAAATTTCTGACCATGCGTCTACGAAATTTCCTCCACGGGATCTATTACAATGCTTCCCTACAAACTACCTTAGCTGTAAATGGTGATGTTACCAACGACCAACGATACCAAAATTTAGACAACTCCAATTTGGGGATCGATGGGCAATTTTACGAGTTATTACACAAAAGCAACAATGGTATAGGTTACTTTGACCCTAATTGGCAGGTCGTAGGGCTTGAACCTGATGGCAGTCTGGCAGTCATTAAAGGCGGTTTGACATTGTACGTTGAACGAGAGTACCTTAAAGAACCGACAATGCCATCAGTCAAAGGTGGTAATATTGCGATTTGGATGCCTAAAAATAGACTACAGAACGGTTTTTATATTGCACTTAGCAATGTAGGTCAAGAACAACTGGGCTACCCAGATGCTGATTTGGGTGTGGGGCGAATCTACTTCAACTTGACTCCATCTGGTGCGATCGCGCTGATGAAAAGCTTGACATTGCAACTGAATGCTGTGGCTATTCCCTTTAGTTTTCAAGTTTTATCGCATCCCTCTGCATACGGACGTTATGACTCGGGAATACTCTATTTTGAACGCAATGACTATCCGTCAGTCAGAGAAGTCCTTCAAGATGTTTATCTAGAACATCAATCTCATTTCCACAAGCCAGTTCCCTTATTCACCAAGTTTTTGGCACCAGGGCTGAGTTTAGCAGAAGAGCCAACCCAAAAATTTGCACTTAGGGAAAGTTTTGGATTAAACCGATGTCATGTTGTCGCCACTGCTTTATTAGAAGCTTGGCAGAAAGGCAAAAATTCCACTGAGGAGCGAATAAATACAATCTGTCAGCATTTTAGCCGACAAGGTATTGATTTGCAGCGTCCTTACCTTAATCCTTATTCTGAAGATATTTATTTTCCGTTAAATTAATAAGTAAATGGGTATAAAAAGTTTTTACTGCTCGTAGTTGCACTTAGGGAGAAGACAGCGCAACGTAGAACCTTTTAACCCCTATTCCGCACTTCAAAAATTAGTATAAATTAACCACATTTAGAGTCATTGTTTCGTGAGTATATTCAGTTTTGGCACTCGTTATAGCTTATAAACGCTTCATTAAAGTAATTTAAAGCGTTTTGTGCTAAGGGATGAACGAGCTAGGTGAAGTCTAGCTTTTAGCACTGACTACCTAATGTATTTACCGTAAAAGAAGTTATGAAGCTATGTTTTCAAGACGCAGCAACCATTGGTTGAAATGCTGGCATTGCTGACGTATCGAATCCAGCCCAATATCGAGCGCAAGCACTGAACCATGCAGCGGTTTGTCGTATCCAATGCAACAATTGCGAATGCGTTTTGATGGTGCTGTTAGGGGATTATCATTAATATGTTCTGGTGACGGAAAGGCGTTACGCTCGGCTTGCAGAATACTGACCACCCTTTCATCGAACCACCCAGCAAAGGCTTGTGGCTGACTATACAGCAGTCCTTCAAACTCGTGAACCAGCAAATTTGGGATCAAATTCTTGTGACCAATATCCTTGCCCATTTCCTGTTCAAGATATTCAGCCTTCTGAAACGGGTCACTGGTTTTTGGCAGAGAACCGCTTCCTGGAAAATCATTGGGCAAGCCGTACATATCGAACATTGTCGTGACAAATGCTGTTTTATCTTCAAGGCATTTGCGATTTAATTGCGGCTTTATTTTGGCGTAGCTTACCACACCACCCTTCCCCGTTGAACTGGTTTTCACAAGAAGTGGGTTGAGGTATATATTTTGTTCCTGAAAATAGCCATAGAGCAGTTCCCTGATAAACGTTTCCTCAGTTTGTCCTTCAACAAAAACATTGACTCGGATCATCGTGAAGGTCTCCCGCCCAGGACATTCTTCTTCCAAAGCTCGCCCAGGCTATAGTCCTTAAGCCACTCCTCCAAATCGTGTTTATCCAACCTGTGTAGTAATGATTTCCCTTCATCACGGTCTACAACAATCACATCCAAAGCATCAAATTCATTCAGTAGTTCCACGGATTGGGTTGAAACAATCACCTGTTTGGAAGCAGTACGTATCAATGATGCCAGGATTGTGATACCATACGGATGGAGACCCAGTTCTGGCTCATCAACTAGAATTGTTTCAGGTTGAAGCTCTTCCGGTTGTAGGAAAACGGTTGTCAGACATATGAAACGTAGTGTGCCATCCGAAAGCAAATGTGCCTTAAATGGAACATCCTGCTTCTGCTCAAACCATTCTAGTTCAATAACCTCTTTATTTTGTGGGGAAGGACGCAGGTAAAAGTCTCCAAAGAAAGGGGCAACAAGCCGGATAGTTTTAACGATTTTCTGATAGGATGCTGGGTAACTGTCACGCAATAGATACAAGAAAGCGGCAAGATTACGGGCATCAGGACGCAGGTAAGCGTTGTCATTGATACCGTGTGGTTGCTTTATATAAGCACTGTCGCTGGTGTCATGAAAATGATAGATTCGCCATTGCTGCATAGCAGACAACACGTATTTGTCAATTCCTGTCCCAGTACCGACAAAAGCCTTTGTCTCGAAATGCCCCTTACCTATTTCACGCTCACCACTCATATTCCACCAGAAGGATTCCCTGGCGAACATCAGGCGATTGTCCTGGGTTGGCTCTAGCGTAGCCAAGTACCCGTTCTTACCGAAGTATAACTGAAACTCTAATTGTTCGGTTGTTTTCCGCCCAAAGTGCAATAGCGCATCGGGACTGCCTTGGCGACTAACAAAAACTTGCAGGTTTTGCTCAAGTAACTGCTGTATCATACGGAAAAAGCTGATAAAATTGGATTTTCCCGCTCCGTTAGCTCCAATCAAAACGTTAAGCCTGGAGAGTTCAAGGTCACACTCAGCAATAGACTTAAAGCCTTTTAAAACTATTCTTGACAGTTGTTTGTCACTGTTTATACCTGTCATGGAACAATCTCCCAATCTCCAGGCTTTTGATCTGCTGGCTTCATTACTCTACCTGAAAAATAAAGGGCGTTGCAGAATAGAAATATGAATTAGGGCATCGCTTGATTCATATTTCTATTCTGCAACGCCTTAAAATATATACTTTGGCTAAACCTGAAAATGTAGCTGCTGACTGACTTGATATACTCTCAAAAACTTTATAGATTCCGATAGCACAAATCGGGTCAGTGGTATAAATACGCCCCTCTCGATACAAATTGCCAATTAACTCTTTTTTTACTGTCCAAGCACTGCATAGCCTTAACTGAGGCGTTACTAAAGTTTTTTAGTAGAATGCAATCCTAAGAAAAAAATCCAATATCTAGCTGTACGTGCCTATATCTCCAGTTACTTGGTAAATAGCTCATAAGCAAATCCCCAAGGCTCTCTGGTATTTTATTGTTAACAAATTATAAATTCTGGAAAATTTACTTCATGCCCTTTACATATAATCGCACTGTGAGATTTCAAGACACTGATGCTGCTGGAGTCGTTTACTTTGCTAATGTTTTGGCTATTTGTCACGAAGCATATGAAGCGTCTCTAGAAGCATCAGGCATTCATCTCAAAGATTTTTTTACTCATCCATCTGTAGCTTTTCCCATTGTTCACGCGAGTGTAGATTTTTTTCGCCCAATGTTTTGTGGGGATCGTTTGGCCGTTAAATTAATGCCTCAACAGTTCAGTGGAGATAGGTTTGAAGTGACTTATGAAGTTATCGTTGCTGAGGTAGTTGTTGCTAAAGCACTTACCAGGCACGTTTGTATTAATACAAGTAGTAGAAGTAAAAGAGAGTTGCCTGATGAAATGAGGAATTGGTTGGAGAAGAGTTAGGCATTGAGCGAAGAACCGTTAGCTGCGAAGTACTGACAGCTAACAGCTAAAGTCATAAGCCGCCAGCAATCATAAATCCCAAACCGAATAGCAAGCAATCCCAGAAGTGTAATGCGACGGCAATGTATTTACAGTTACTGACTTTTTCTGGCTGGTTATGATACTGCTGTACGTGGCGGCATAACTTTATGGCAAAGGGTAAACTTGCCCAACTCAGTAAAGTCCATACTGAGAAGATTCCCCAAAGCACAAAGATTAAAGTTAAGGCATAAATGCTACTAGTAAACCAGTAGAGGAGTTGAGCGCCTTTTTGCGTCCCCAAACGGACGATAGGCGATCGCTTTCCTGCTGCCAAGTCATCCTCACTTTGGTGAAAGTGCGAGCAAAACAATATCAAACTTGTGGCAATCCCGACGAGCACTGAAGCTGCTAAACTATGCCAAGACCAGCTCTTCGTTTGACTGTAGTATGCTGCTGCGACTGCTAACGGACCAAAGGCAAAAAAGCAAATGATCTCTCCCATTCCCTGGTATCCTAAACGAAAGGGAGGTCCTTGATAGATGTAGCCCAAGGCACAGCACAGAAGAATTATCTCGATTACGGTTAGGTCTTGTTGCCACCAAGAGATTGCTATTATTCCCAGCAAACCTAAAACCAAAAACAAGTTTCCCAACCAAAATATGAATTGCTTGTTAGCAGTTAAATTTACTAGAGAATGATGTTTGTGTTTATCAATTCCTGTTTCTGAATCAAAGACATCATTACTAAGATTTTCCCAAGCCAGAATCAAGATTGCAGCAGCTATGAAAATGGAAAAAACTGCTCCATTCAACCTTTTCGTTTCTGCAAAAGCGATAGCCGTTCCTACCCATATTGGCATGATAGCAACAGTATACATTGGCGGTTTAATTGCCGCCATCCATAACTTAGTATTGGGATTAGTACTGGGATCTGAAATTAGCTTTGTAGTCATCCGGATTCGTGATTATATTAAACTGCTACCACCCCGTAATGCTTGACTTTTTATGGCTTTAACATCCAATAGATGTAAACAACACTCTTAAGAAAAACTCTTTTTTAAGAGTGAGGCACGAGAGCATCCACAACATGCACTAGTTAAAAGGTGACTCTTTATGTTACCTAATAAATAATACGACCACAAATTATCACACTTTAGGTAGTTAACTTCAAAAAAATTTACTATTTTTAGATATATGACATTTTCTCCATGTCGCGCTGACTTTTTTGTATATAATGAAGAGCTATGCCAATTTCTGTTAGCACAACAGAATGGTAGAAACCGTCATTGCTCACAAATTGCCAGTATTTCCCTTCCTATTGACAGAGTGGACCCTTTGGTAGTAATGGAACATCTGGCACAACCAAATCAACTCAGTTTTTACTGGGAGAATAAAAGCAAAAAAGAGGCGATCGCAGCTATTGACGCTGTAGCGAAATTAGAAATTGCAGGCAAAAACCGTTTTATCAAAGCTGAAGAATTTATCCAAGAGTGTCTTCACAAAATCAATTATTTTCATACCCCGAAGCAACCTTTTTCTCAACCTCTATTTTTTTGTAGTTTCAGTTTCTTTGATAACAACGAAGAAAATTATCCATTTTCAGCAGCTAGTATTTTTCTTCCTCGTTGGCAAGTCGCTGTTAAAGACGAGTACTGTGTATTAGTAGCTAATATAATTATTAATGAGCGGGTGAATATTCAAAAAATATTAACTGCTTTGTGGACGAAAATCGAAATTATTAAATCTTTAGGATATAACTCTTC
>JAQYWN010000527.1 GCA_029379265.1 Rhizonema sp. NSF051 | reverse complement strand
ATTAATAATTTGTTACAGAATGAGCTGCTCATTTGGCAATTTGTAGAGTCACATGTAATATGCTTCGCTTAAGAAAAATTATCTGTTGAGGCAAGCAAGGGAGCAAGCGAAGAGAAAAAAGCTGCTCCGAACCGTGTTGGAATCACTTATAACAAATAGAACTAAAATTATAATGCTGTCTTCTGTTTGCAGATAGCCTTCTTTTGATGAGTTTTCTCTGTAAGTTGCGTAGTTTCAAGAGTTATTGACGAAGTAGACAAAAAACTATGAATTATCGTTTAGCGGCCAGAACGAATGCTGCTCGTGTACTTACGGTAGCTGGAGTCATCTTAATTCTTTCCTTTTTGGTGGATTTCTTCTTTCTGTTGTTTCCCTTTCAACCAACTAGTTTGTTGTGGCAAATTGACTTGGTAACAGCACTAGTCGATCGCGGAATTGTGCCATTTGTGGGCTTGGGTATGCTATTTGCTGGATATTGGTTTGATACTATTGAAGATGGCAGTCATCCGGCTGTAGATTTGAGATTCCCAGCACTCATACTATCTAGTCTTTTAGGATTGATGTTCTTACTGATATTTCCCGTACACCTCAACAACGTGCGCCAAGTTAGCGCTCAAACAGTAGAGCAAATTAATAGAAAAGCAGAACAGCAAGAAAACCAAGTGCAGGCACAACTGAGCAATGAACAGGTTAAAGATGCCTTGGAAAAGCAGAAAAGTCAAGCTAAAGCTCGCTATGCCGAACTTCTTAAAGATGATGAGCAGTATCAACAACTACTTAACGATCCTAACGTACCTCAAGTTGGGAAAGACTTACTCACAAAGTTTAAGGCAAATCCCCAAGAGCTAAACCAGTTTATTGAACAGCAAAGCGATCCACAAACACTTGCAGATCAACAACTGAGCAGAATTCGCCAGGGTAAAGAAGAAGCTGAGAAACTTTCGACAGATAGAGTCTGGATGTCTGGATTGCGAATTGCCATTAACAGTTCGCTGTTGTCTATTGGTTACTTCATTGTTGCTTGGACTGTCTGGAGTAAAAGTCGTGCTGACACAAGCCAACAAATAACGACTGAAAGCCTTGTCACAAAAGGATAGCAAAAATCAATTGATTTTTGTTGTGTCTACCCGCTTCGACTTTAACCAATACGGATATAGTTGTGGGTGGTTTACACCAAGGCGATCGCGTCTAACTCTTCTTCAACTTCATACCCATTCATTAATTGCTCAATTGTGCGGTCAATCAATTCTACACCTTGATGCACAGATTCAATCACACTTAGATGTCCGCGCAGATCTGCCGCACCAGAGAACCCTTTAGCATACCAAGTCATATGTTTGCGTGCTTGACGTACACCGCGATCGCCTTTATATTCATACAACGCCTGCAAATGATTCTTGGCACATTCCAACCGTTGAATAGGCGTTGGTGGCGGTAACTGTTCGCCTGTTTTCAGAAAGCAGTCGATTTCTCCCACCAAAAATGGATAACCCATTGTCCCACGAGAACACATAACTCCATCCGCGTTCGTTTGTTCCAAACACTTCACAGCCGACTCAACCGAGAAAATATCCCCATTAGCAATGACTGGGATAGAAAGGACTTCTTTAACACGAGCAATCCATTCCCAGCGAGCGTTGCCATTGTAACCTTGAGCACGGGTACGTCCGTGTACCGTAATCATTTTTGCTCCCGCATCCTGCATCCGAAGAGCAAAGTCGAGAATAGTAATTTCTTTGTCATTCCAGCCGATACGGGTTTTCACCGTCACGGGAACATCAACTGCCTTGACGACTTCTCGAACAATTGCCTCTGCAACTTCCGGTTGACGTAACAACGAAGAACCACCACCATTCTTAGTAATTTTATTAACAGGACAACCCATATTAATATCGACGGTATCGGCTCCTTCTGCAACCGCCTTGATTGCCGCTTCCGCCAGAAAATCCGGGCGACAGTCAAATAATTGAATGCTGATCGGTCTTTCTAGAGGATCTACCTCCATGATTTTGGGTAAATGTTTGACATAGTGCAACCCTGTCGCATTCACCATCTCCGTATACATCATCGAGTCTGGAGCGTAGCGACGTACCAAACGACGAAACACCAGATCCGTCACCCCAGACAAAGGCGACTGAAGAACGCGACTTTTCACCTCTAGCGCACCAATTTTGAGAGGTGTTGAGAGTTTAGTTTTCAAGCTGTTTGAGAGCGTGACCATAAATCATTGGCTAACGGCTGACAGTTGATAGCTTTCATGAGGTAGTAAGCTTTTCTATTGTACTAAGCTTCAGCTCAAGCGCGGAAAGCTTTAATAAAGACGGCAAACACCACTTTGATGTTACGGTTCACCCCAATTCGTCCAAGTATTAATTCTCATACATTAGACAAAGTGAAAGTAAATCAATCGATGAGTCAACTAGATTAATCATGAGGCTTACTTAACCGTCCCACAAAGGTTCGGAAAACCACCCTTCATGGACTGGCTAGATAAGCCCAGTATATATATCAGCATAAACTGGAGTTAAAACTCTAGAGAAAAGCCAGACCAAAGGTATTCGTGCTGAATTGGCTGCAAGCCAGTTAGCTCAAAAAATAGCCCTTAATACTCAAACACATTCATTTGTAGTTATACGGAGCCAAAACTTAAAATGGCAAAAGTAGTTGGAATTGACTTAGGTACGACAAACTCCTGCGTAGCAGTTATGGAAGGTGGAAAACCCACAGTCATTGCTAACGCAGAAGGTTTTCGGACAACCCCTTCAGTAGTTGCTTTTGCGAAGAATGGCGATCGCTTGGTGGGTCAAATTGCCAAACGCCAAGCAGTCATGAACCCCGAAAACACCTTTTATTCGGTCAAACGCTTCATTGGACGTCGGTATGATGAAGTTACCCATGAAGCTACAGAAGTTTCTTACAAAGTTCTGCGTGATAGCAACGGCAACGTTAAAGTAGACTGTCCCATCGTCAGCAAACAGTTTGCACCAGAAGAAATTTCCGCACAAGTTCTCCGCAAGTTAGTTGAAGATGCTAGCAAATACATCGGTGAACCTGTCACCCAAGCGGTGATCACCGTACCTGCCTACTTTAACGACTCCCAGAGGCAAGCCACCAAAGATGCTGGTAAAATTGCTGGCGTTGAAGTGTTGCGGATCATCAACGAGCCGACTGCAGCTTCTCTAGCATACGGCTTTGATAAAAAGAGCAACGAAACCATCCTCGTTTTTGACCTTGGTGGTGGTACCTTCGACGTATCGATCTTAGAAGTCGGCGATGGCGTTTTTGAAGTGTTAGCCACATCTGGCGACACCCACTTAGGTGGTGATGACTTCGATAAGAAAATCGTTGATTTCTTAGCCGAAGAGTTCAGAAAACAAGAAGGCATCGATTTGCGGAAAGACAAACAAGCGTTGCAACGTTTGACCGAAGCCGCAGAAAAAGCGAAGATTGAACTTTCTAGCGTGACTCAAGCAGAGATTAACCTGCCGTTTATCACTGCTACCCAGGATGGTCCCAAGCACCTAGATACAACCCTGACACGCACCCAGTTTGAAAAACTCTGCTCTGACTTAATTGACCGCAGTCGCATCCCTGTAGAGAACGCGCTACGTGATGCTAAGTTATCAAAGAGTGACATTGATGAAGTCGTGTTAGTTGGTGGTTCTACCCGCATTCCTGCAGTCCAACAAGTAGTGAAGAATGTGTTGGGTAAAGATCCAAACCAAAGCGTTAACCCTGATGAAGTTGTGGCGGTAGGTGCAGCAATTCAAGCAGGTGTGCTTTCTGGTGATGTTACAGGTATCTTGCTGTTAGATGTGACACCACTCTCCTTAGGTGTGGAAACCTTAGGTGGCGTGATGACTAAAATTATTCCTCGCAACACCACCATTCCTACTAAGAAGTCTGAAGTCTTCTCCACTGCTGTGGATGGTCAAACCAACGTGGAAATTCACGTACTCCAAGGCGAACGGGAGATGTCAAACGATAACAAGAGTTTGGGAACCTTCCGCCTTGATGGTATTCCTCCAGCACCACGTGGCGTACCTCAAATTGAAGTGACTTTTGATATTGACGCTAATGGTATCTTAAATGTCACCGCTAAGGACAAAGGCACTGCTAAGGAACAATCCATCAGTATTACTGGTGCTTCTACCTTAGATAAAAGTGACGTTGAACGCATGGTTAGAGAAGCCGAACAAAACGCGAGTACTGACAAAGAACGTCGCGAGAAAATTGATCGCAAGAACCAAGCTGACTCTCTGGCATACCAAGCAGAAAAGCAGATCCAAGACTTGGGAGATAAAGTCCCGGCTGCTGATAAGACTAAGATCGAAGGTTTGGTAAAAGACTTACGTGATGCAGTCTCTCAAGATGACGACGAACGCATGAAAAAGCTGATGCCAGAACTGCAACAAGCACTGTTCTCTGTTGGTAGCAATATTTACCAACAAGCAGGCGGCGGTGATTCTGCTGGTGCGAGTGCTGGTGGTTCTTCCTCCTCCTCCTCCTCTTCTTCTGGTAGCGGTGAAGATGTTATTGATGCTGATTTCACCGAGTCTAATGAGCATAAGTAGTCTTTGAAATGTAGGGCAGATGCCAAAATTTAGTTAATCATCGATCCCCCCTTGAAAACTCTAGCCTCCTAAAACATAGGTAAGCGAGCGTTGAGGGATGTGGCATGGATTGGGGGGATTTGCCAGGTATGAACATCATTAAGTTCAATTCCATCACCCCGTCCTATGATGTCTTGTGGATGGGGACTTTTTTATTTGTTTAGGATTATTTCCGAACCGCTAAGAATACTCCTGCCACATAATACCGTTTCACTTTAAAGTTGATACATTTAGGCTTGCAGGGGAAGCAGTTCTTGAGCAGAACTTTACGCGAATTGTATCAAGACTTTCGTGAAATGCTATAAGCGCTGAAGCGGGGAAAGGTGATGGAAGGAAAGAGTCATATTATGTCCGGAGCATCACTTAAAATCAAATAGTAGACTGATTTTTCATTGGTGGATTCAAGTCGGAGTTTAATCGGAAGTCATTGACCGGACACGAAAGCAATTAAGAAATTTTGTTGACAAAGGAGACAAAAATGGCATACCCTCAAGCTCCCTGGAAACTTCAAGGCTATGCGATCCTCTGTTCACATTTGATAGATACTTCCCGAGTGCGATCGCTCATTCCCTCGGAACTAAAAATTATTTCTGTATTGCCTGGTAAAACTGTTGGCGGTATCTGTTTATCTTATTACGGTACTGGCTCGGTGATGGAATACAGCGAGTTAATTGTCGTTCCTGCATTTGTGGGTTATCAGGGGAAAATTGGTAGTTGGATTTCCCATATATATGTAGATAATCCTGATTCCGTGGCTGGTGGTCGAGAAATTTGGGGATTACCAAAGGAATTAGCCCAGTTTACCTGGGAAAAAGGAGAGCGTGTCACTGTCCGTCAAGAAAATCGGATTTTGTGTAGCTTGAAATACAATCGACAAACTCTGGCATGGCGACAGTGGTTGAGTGGATCTAGTTTCAGTACAATGAACTCCGATCTGCTCAGCTTTTCATTTGAACTAGACTCGCGTTTGGGGTTTGTTGGTTCTAAATTAGAAGTTCCCCCTGAAAGTCCTTTTTCTGGTATAGGTTTAGCTCAGCCTTTTTTAACTGTTCGTTGCGAACAGATGACTTTGAAAGTTAATGCGCCAAGAGTTTTAGGGCACACAGTGAAGAAGTGAGGAGACACTGTATGTAGAGATGCTCCGCTTTGTTGTATTAAGACACAAGGCGCAGAGTCAACCACTGACACTCAACACTCAACAATCTAATTAGCGGATGGGCAAGCGCTGTCGCATGGCTCGCAAATATGCTGTAACTGGAATTTGATAAATTTCAATAAATAGCCAAATAAT
>JAQYWN010000526.1 GCA_029379265.1 Rhizonema sp. NSF051 | reverse complement strand
GGTGATTGTATAGTCATATCAAAATCAATTAATTCCTTAAATTTTGCGAAGTAAGTATTGTCTGCACCTCATCTTCTGATAGTTGTTCAATATCTGCTAAAGCTTTAGCTAACTCTTCCAAATCAGTCTGCTCTGCTAGCTTTTGTACAATCACCTCAGCCAAATCAGCTACTGTTGGTCTATTAAAAAAGCCCTTATATGAAAGTTCTATTTGGAAAGTTTTGCACAGTTGAGAAACGATCTGAGTGGCAAATAAAGAGTCTCCTCCTAATTCAAAAAAGTTATCGTGAATACCCACTTGTTCAATACCCAGTAGTTGTTGCCAAATATCAACAAGACTCCGCTCAACTTCGTTGCAAGGAGCAATATAAGCATTCGCAAGATTGGGGCGAGAGTGGGTTGGTTTGGATTGACTCAGATGTGCTAATTTTTCCTCCAAGGACTTAGTTGATTCCTTTGGCTTGATCAGGCTGGAAAAATCTTGGGTTGATACAATGACCTGAGGAACTGTACTACTACACAAAATGCGTCTAAACGCTTCAGTGCCCTCAAAAGTAGTCATTCCTCCTGTCAACTGTTCTCCTGTTATCTCTTTATGCCGTGCTTCGACAGGAACTGCCATTCCTAAACTGTTCCATCGATCCCAATTGATAGATTTAATGAATGTGCCATATTTGAAAGCACTGTAATGAGCGAAAGAATCAACAAAGGCATTTTCGGCAGTATAATCTACCATCCCGGATGTCCCGGCAAATGAACTCAGTGATGAACACAGTACAAAAAAATCTAGCTTGGTATCTTTGAAAAGAGCTTCAAGTACTCGTGTTCCTCGCACTTTAGGTTCTAGAGCACTTGCTGCATCTTGTTTTGTTTTTAGTTGAATCATACCTCCGCCATAGACGCCTGCCGCATGAATTACTCCATTGATCTGACCAAATCGTTGATTTACTTTTACGATCGCCTCCGACATTTGTTCAGAGTCAGCAACGTTAGCACTGATCGTCATGACTTCTGAACCCAGTGCTTCTATGCTCTGCAATTTGCGAATTTTAGAACTTATGTCATCTTGTTGATCATAAGTAGATAGCCATGTTTCCCACTCGTCTGGTTCTGGGAAAGGCGATCGCCCCAACAAGACTAATTTTAATTGTATACTTTGTGCTAAGTATTCTGCTAGTCTTAAACCAACTCCCCCCAATCCACCAGTGATCAGATAAACTCCTCTTTCTCTTAATTGAGGATTTCCTGCAATCGTTGCATCTAATTGGACTGGTTCAAAATTTTGCACCCAGCGATGGAGTCCACGGTAAGCAATAATCTGGTTGGAAGTTTGGCTCACTAATTCCGCTAGGAGTTGCTCGATAAGTTGCTGCTGTTGCCTACTTTCGGATTTTGGAACAACTATATCAATGCTACGGCAGCTGATGTTTGGATACTCTAATGGTATGACCTGACATGGTCCAAGAACTAGTGCCTTCTCCGGACACAACACCTCTGTACCTGTTACTGCCTGCATGTTGTTTGAGATCACTGTAACTTGAAAGAAATCAGTTGGATTGTGTTCTCCAATTGCCTGGGCAAGAAATAGTAAACTGTAGAAGCCTACTGCCTCAATTTTTTCCTGTAACTCAATTTCTGATTCTGGTTCAATGTCGGGTGTGACGCTCCATAAGTGAACGATCTTGTTAGGAATTTTATTTAGTTGACGCAGTTCTTGAAAGAGAGTATCGTAGTCATCCCGTTGTTGAGGATTAATCGTATATCTGCACTCACTCTCACGCTCAAATTGCTCCCCGATATTTACAGCAATTACATTCTCACCCGCAAGTAGTAGCTGCTGCACCATTTTTTCGCTCAAGCCGCACTCATCCACAAATATTAACCAGTATCCCGGTTGATTTTTCCCAATTACAGGTATAAATGATTGCGGCAGCATCGAACGTTTCCAAGATGGAATGTAAAACCAGTCGGCAATATCAGGTCTTTTGTTTGGAGATAATTGAACATCTTCGGGTTGAAGCAAAACTGCAAATGCAGTAGGTGCTGAGTCAGTTGCCAAAGCTTTAGCCAAGAATATTTCTTCCCCGAAAGCTTCTATTTCTGATAAAACTGCGACCTCACCAAACCCATGCGCTCGCAGTTTTTCTTGCCATTGCTCTTTAGACAAAAATGGATTACCTCGCCTGCGTTCTTCATCCTCTAACGGATTCATTAGCAGACCGTCTGTAATGTCAAAATCTAATTGAGGTTGAGTTATCTCCCAGAGCAACAAAAATCCTCCAGGAGCCAACAAAGAGCGTAGATGGTCTAGAGTTTTTTCAATATTACGGGTGACATGCAATACATTGACAGCGAGAACAATATCAAAGCTGTGGCTGGAATAACCTTGCTCAGTAAGAGATTTTTCAATGTCTAGGAAACGATACTCGACGAAAGGATAAGCAGCAAACTTTTCTTTGGCTCGGTTTAAGAGCAAACCACTCACATCCGTAAAGGTGTAGTTTGTTTGTTTTGGAGGCAACACAGGCAATAATTCTGTCGTGGCAATACCCTGTCCACCACCAATTTCCAAGATTCTTAAGTTCACGTCTTGCGGTAAGGACTTTACCACTTGTTCCAGACTTGCCCGGAGAATTCCTTTTAAGTAAATATTCAAGGGCAATTCAGATTCTGATGTTTTTACCTTTTGATCTGCCGTAGCAAAGTACAACTCTAACGGTTCTTTTTCCCCCATCAGCACGGCTGGCAGATTTTCGCCACACTGCTTAATTAAATCTACCATTTGGGGTGTATCTGCCCATCTGTGTTTAATTTCTTCTAGCAGAGTATTTAAATACTCAGTAGAAAATGGTATCAACTTAGTAAACAGTTTCTGCTCTTGTTGTAAGTGACCTTGCTCTACTAGCACATCCAAAAAGCGACATAACAATTGCTGATAGCGAGGAATAATACGGCATTGCTCAAGTAACTCTTCAAAAGAATATTTGTCATCGGAGTTACCAAAAGCACCTAAACTCCTCAACGCAAGGTTAATGTATGTAGTGCATAAACGATCCGACCACTGTTTTTTCGCCAAATAAGTTTGTTCGTCAAGTATCGCAATACTAGCGCGAGCCTGCGTTTCCCCGGCTTCTACCAGAGATTCCCACAACTGGGTTGCTGTTAGTCTTGGCTGAAACTGTCCTCTTAAAAGTGCCTGTTTTTGTTGTTCAATCCAGTAATGCTGACGCTCAAATGGATAGGTTGGCAAGGGAATATGATGGCGTCGTTCATTGGCATAAAAACCATACCAGTCTACTTTGACTCCGAAAAGCCAGAGTCTACCTAAAGTGTTATGTAAAAACGCTACATCTGACTGTTGTTCCTGTGGATGGCGGATTGAGGTCAGTACCACCACTTCATTCTTGTGATGTTGCTTGGCAAAAGTACTCAAAGTCCTTCCTGGACCAAGCTCTAGCAATATACGCTCAGGAGTTTTGAGTAACTCAGTTATTCCGTCGCTAAAGCGTACAGTTTGCCGTAGATGCTTTGCCCAATAATTGGGGTCTGTTGCTTCTGTTGTTGTAATCCAAGTGCCACTAACGTTAGAAATAAATGGAATTTGAGGATGATTTAGCTTGACATTTTGCACAGCAATTGCAAAATGCTCAACGCTCGGATTCATCATTTGGGAATGAAAGGCATGGGATGTATGCAGTCGCCGACAGCATACATCCTTTTTTTGTAGCTTTTGATACAATCGTTCAATTGCCTCGGTTGGACCAGAAACCACACAAGACGCAGGTCCATTGCTTGCAGCTAAAGACAGTTCCCTTCCCAATAGGGGTTGTACCTCTTGTTCGGTAAGTTGAACAGATAGCATTTCCCCACTGGGGAGTTGCTGCATCAGTCGTCCTCGGGTTGCGACTAGCTCTAAAGCCTCTTCGAGCGAGAAAACGCCGGAAATAGTTGCTGCCACATACTCCCCAATACTGTGACCAATCATCGCTTCGGGACGCACACCCCAAGCCATCCACAACTGAGCTAGGGCGTATTCAATGGTAAACAACGCTGGCTGGGCAGTAAAAGTCTGTTTGAGTTGCTCTGCTGCCTTTTCTTTCTCTGCTTCCTCAGGATACAGTACATGGCGTAGGTCAAAACCTAAGTGCGGTTTAAGCAGTTCACAACAGTTATCAACTGCGAAAGTGAAGGTTGGCTCACTCTGGTAAATTTCCCTCCCCATATTCACGTACTGCGTTCCCTGACCGGAAAACATAAAAACAATCGGACAATTGGAAGGCTGCTGGTAGTGAGTGAACACTCGTTGTGGATCTAAAGTAGAAAGCACCTTCACTGCATCGTTAACGTCTTGGCAGACCACTATCCGGCGATGGTCGAAAGCTCGACGACCAACACACTGGGTGTGAGCCACATCAGCAAGGTTTAAATTAGAATACTGCTGGAGGTGATTTACCAGATTAGTTGTAGCAGTTTCTAAAGCGGTACTCGTCTTAGCCGAAAGCAGCAACAACTGCCAAGGGCGAGAAGTACCTGAGGTTTCTACAGCTGGGGCTTCTTCAAGAATTATATGGGCATTCGTTCCACCAATCCCAAAGGAACTGACACCTGCACGTCGGAGGCTACCGTTTGTATTCCATTCAGAAAGTGTAGTATTAACGTAAAAAGGACTGTTAGTAAAATCAATTTGAGGATTAGGTTCCTCAAAGTGCAAGCTAGGTGGTATTTGTTTATGTTTAAGAGCTAAAACTGTTTTGATCAAACCCGTCACCCCAGCAGCAGCGTCTAAATGCCCAATGTTGGTCTTCACCGAGCCAATAGCACAAAAGCCTTTATTCTGTGTACTGGTTCTAAAAGCTTGTGTTAGCGCGGCAATTTCAATCGGGTCTCCTAAGGATGTCCCTGTCCCGTGAGCCTCAATATAAGTAATCGTTTCGGGTTCAACCTCGGCAACGACTTGAGCTGTTCTAATCACCTTGGCTTGACTATCTATACGAGGTGCTGTATAGCTGACCTTAAAAGATCCATCATTATTAATAGCCGAACCTTTGATAACCGCATGGATAAAATCTTTATCTGCTAGAGCATCTTCTAATCTCTTCAAAACTACAATGCCTACACCTTCGCCGCTCACAGTTCCCTGTGCTTTGGCATCAAAAGCGCGGCAGTGTCCGTCAGGAGATCCAATTCCCCCTTCTTTATAAAAATAGCCACTTTTTCTGGAAGAACTTATAGAAACACCACCTGCTAAAGCCATATCACATTCACCATTGAGCAAGCTTTGGCAAGCCAAATGAACAGCAACTAATGAAGTTGAGCAGGCAGTTTGAACTGTATAACTAGGTCCGGTTAAATTAAGTTTGTAAGAAACTCGTGTTGTTAGATAATCTTTGTCACCTGCGATCGCCAGTTGGTGAGAGTCTATAGAATTTATAATATTTTGGTTTAAGTAAACGTTAAGTAAGTAGGTACTGAAGCTAGATCCTGCGTAAACTCCTATCGAACCTTTATAGATTTGGGAGTTATAACCGGCATCTTCAAGCGCAACATACGCACATTCCAGAAAAAGACGGTGTTGCGGATCGGTAATTTCGGCTTCTCTGGGATTGAAACCAAAGAATGAAGCATCAAAAAGTTCTGCATCTTCTAATACAGCGCGTGCTTTGACAAATTTTGGGTCATTGAGGATGGCTGAATCTGTTCCTGATGATAACAGTTCTTCATTAGTGAAAAAAGAAATTGACTCTATACCGCTTTGTATATTTTTCCAAAATTCATCAAGATTTTTTGCTTGAGGAAAACGTCCTGCTATGCCAATAATCGCTATTTCTGAACCATTTATATGAGTAGATTCTATGGGAATATTCATTCTTCATGAACTCCTTTATTATTCATCATTGTCTTCATTT
>JAQYWN010000525.1 GCA_029379265.1 Rhizonema sp. NSF051 | reverse complement strand
TACTTGTATATACTTATGGTTTTATGAGTGATTGAAAAATTCTAGTTGAATATTTTTGTCTAAATAGCTTTTTCTCCACAATAAAAAAGCTGATTTTTTGGTGTGTGTAATTTATTTTTTATTGGAACCTGATTGTTGAAAATTATAATTTTTAATTGAGCGTAAATGTAGGTTATCTATACTACTTTATGAAGTGCGGAATGTGGGTTACATGCTGATGATAAACATGACCATCGTGGTCAAAGATGTATCAATGGTAGTGTGGGGCTGAGGGTTCCCAAAAGCGTAATTAAAGACCGCTGCGTCAAATATATGCGCAAGGGAAAGCCAATACATCTAATGCAAAGAGTCAATGACGATGCCTACAGCGCGCGTTAGCCAGTATCAAGCGGAGTATCGAGGATTAGTCCAATACTACCGCATGGCTTACAACCTCCATACGCTATCCTCACTGAAACGAGTTATGGAGCTTTCCCTTGTAAAAACCTTGGCTAAGAAGTTCAAAACTACTTGTCAGAAAATTTACAAGCGATATCGCACAACCATTGATACAAAAGATGGGACTTATAAAGTACTACTTGTAATAGTTCAGCGCGTGGAGTCTGTCTGTCTTGTTGTGTCAATGTTTCGCATTGATGTCGTCAAACTCTGATGTCAGCTAATTTAGTACAGAACACTTGCTAAAACTTTTCTTTCTTTGTGACAATAGACCAAGCGCTGCAATTAGACCAATTCCAAGAGTGGCTCTGGGTTCTGGTACAGTCTGAGGCTTGTATTTATATGTGACTTGAACATTTGCATCGGCATTTGTATCGATACTGACTGTGCCGTTGCCTAATCCTGAAACGTTAGGGTTAGCGTAAGCCGAGAATAAAAAATCTAAGCTGCCAGTACCAATAAAGAACTGTAAAAAGTTGGCATTAGTGTAAGTTGCGGTTTGACTTGCCTTGGTCGTTAGTCCATCAACTTTGGTCAATGATGACGCCTTTGCTGGTGCTGCGTAACTATAATGCTGAGATGGATTGAGTGTAAACAGAGACTGATTATTTAGTGTTAAGTCAGCTTCACCACCAAAATCAACGTTCACTGTAGTCGGGCGTGAACCTTTGTTTTGATAGCTCACATCTCCTAGGAAGGCGCTCGTAAAATCTAGCGTTACACTCTGGAGTTGACCCAGATTTGAGTTAAACTGTTGGATACTCAAAGGTGTGTCAACGATATCTGTAAGAGCGTAACCCACGGAAGCCGTACTGGAGAGGGAAGCTGCATTAGCAGATCCAGTCATTGCAACAATGCTGAAGAATGTAGTCCCAGCAGTTATGATGCTTAAAAGTTTTGTGTTCATCGACGTGATTATAGCCTTGTAAATATGTTTATGTTTTATTTTTAACTTTCCCCTACTGCTTATAGGCATGATAGATCCACTCAAATTTCTGTGAATTTTTCTTTATACAGCAATTTATTTAAACTGCTGGTAGTTGGGTGCCTAAGCCAGGAAGTCGCCCTCCTGACTCGGCTACAAAACCGTGCATGAATCTTTGGATTCACACGGCTCCTCAGTAACTTGGTGCTTGTCAAACACACCTAGAAATTCCGAGTTAAAAGGGATTAAGGTAGAGATAATCCTCGTCTATCTCTGGAACTCTAACGGCAACATTATCAGCAGCCGTTTTGGCATCGTGGCAATGTCCGTGAAGTAATTGAAGGTTGTCGTAACAATCCGAACCGCATGCGTGAACGGGGGATTTTGTGGTCGATTTCCATCAAATCACTATCTAGGAAAAACAGTCCACAGTGGGCACATTTTCCTTTCTGCCTTTTCAAGAGTGTTGCCACTCTCGTTGGTGCTTCGGGATGTTTACCCATTCGAGAACTCCAGTAGACCCAATCACCATCAAAAGGGCTTCTGCTTCCTTGCACCTTTGTGTGTCTCACAATAGGAGTTTCACGGTGTTTTAGGAGGCGGACTCCTCGATTAATTGATGTGAATACCCAATTATCGAACCCAATAGTTTGCCAATATTTTTGACAACACCATTGAGAGGATTTATTGGGGTGGCGATGTTCTGCCCATGCCTTCAATTGGCTGAATAGTATTGAATCAGCTTTGTTGAATATGCGTTTGCTGACGACACAAGCATAGTAGTTTGTCCATCCACGAATGATGGGATTTAGGTGAGTAATTAAATCAGATTGTGGTACTGATTTATGCCTCTCAATTAATTGACCTACCTTCTGCGTGTGTGCATTCAGTTTTGCTTTGCTTGGGGTAATTATGGTTTTGAAACCAAGTAGTGTTCCACCTCGGTTTTTACCACTGTGACATTTCCCTACAGGAAGTTGTCGAATGGTGAAACCCAAAAAATCAAAACCTACGCTATCTTCATGCTTATTAAGAGTATGAGATATTCGCGTTTTACTTGGTTTAAATTCTAGCCCAATTCCGCTTAACCACTCTGCAATAATCTGCTGACATCTTTGGACAACGGCAAGATTTTCGTGTAGAATGACAAAGTCATCCGCAAATCTAATTAAGCTTATCTTCTCCCACATAGCTTCCGGTTGGCTACCTGCTCAAGAATTCGACCAATTCTTGAGAGCATATGAGGGATTTACTTCGTTCCCAATTTTCCGTTTGACGCTGGTTTTAGGATTCTCTCTCTTCACCGGGTTTATTGTGAATGCATATTGGTCTGCCACTAATCAGCCAACCACTAATCCTTTCCCGTTTTGGGCCAAGCCTAACAGCCTTTTGGCTTGTTTTGCATTACGATGATTCAGTCGAGAGATTTGTATTCCTATCCATGACCAGCTATGTTAGGCGGGATTCCACTTTAGGCGCTTCAGTTACCGCCATGATTCCCCGCTTTACCCCAACAAAGAACCACCTTGTTGAAATAGGGGACTTACTGTCACTCCTGCACCTGGAGGGATGGAATTACACCATCACGAAAAACTGAGTTGTCAAGGAACAGGAGGAGATTTCTCCCTTCTATATCCCTTGCCTGTCAAAATGAGTATTACTACTCATTTTGACAGAACGAATCACACTAAGGAACTGCAAACATAAACGCTTCAAACCCCGTGGAAAGTCTCCTGGCTGGCCTACTGGCAAAGCCCGCCTGCGTAGAATTCGTTATCCAGTCGTTAGAAAAAGTACCACAAAGCCGAAAAAAGAACAACCCAAGTCTGCTTGACCTTGTAGTTTTTCTACTTTGAGATGTGTAACTTGTAAACGAGCGTGCTGCTGGGTCATTTTGTCATGCTTTAGTCTAGTTTCCGGTGCGAAACTCAGAAGGCTCATTCTATAAAGCATAAAAACCAAGGCGTTGGTTCCTGGAAGCATCTTAAATCCGTATCCCTATTTTTTGAAAATTTAGTTTCGCACCGCGAACTAGTCTAAACTCCAGTTATACAAGATCTCTCACTAAGTATGACGATCTTGGAGCATTTTGAGGCGGTTATTGACGCAAAGCTCGCCGGACAGAATCCTCTGTCCGGCAGACTTTGCGACATTAGCAATAAAACAACAGATCAACCGCCTCGCGGAGGTGAAGCTCGCTCTAGGGTTGCTTCCCCCGGTAGACTTCACGAAGACGGTTGTCCGTTTTTGTCCAGACATCTCCCAAACCTACTCCCCTCTCCTGGCAACGCACATCAGAGATAAGGCGGCTTCCGGAGAATTAGGATTGATACCAGATAACCATTGACTGAAGCGATACTTTAGAGCTGAACGACCATAATTGCCCTGTAACACTTCTGCCCCTAGAGTATGGTTGTGGGGATAAACCTTTACTGTAAAGCCAAGAGGTTCCAAGGTTTGGTAATACATCTTTTCGGTGACACCCGCACCGGGTTTGTGGTGAATTTCAGTATTTATCATGGCATCGTGTTCTTCTTTCGACATGAACTTGCCACCGTTTAATAACCAATATATCGGCACTCTGATTTTGTATAAAGGTAGAACTAGACCTTTCCAGTTCCAAGCAGTTTGCTGTGGATCGTGATCGGTAATTAACAATCCACCAGGGCGAACCAAACGCGCTGCTTCTGCCAAAACCTTTGTCATATTGTCACAGTGGTGTACTGTGGCGTTGAGTGTAACAATATCTGCAAACCCATCGATAAATGGTAAGTCGTGGGCGTCTGCGAGGATGGGCGTGTAGCCAATTTTTTGCGCCATTAAGAGAGATGTGCGAGAGATATCCACACCAATCAGTAGTTTTGGCGAACCGCCTAGCGTGGCATACAAGTTGCCAGGGCCACAACCTATATCAACGACAATTTTGTCATCCCAACTCCTCATCGCCGAATGCCAACATCTTTTAAATGCTTCGTCTCGGTGACAAGCTTCAAAGTAGCCTCGTGCCCATTGAGGGCGATCAAAATAATACTGATTTGCTTCTATTCCTGGAGTAAAATTTGCAATTCTGCAAGTAGGTATGTCTCCTTGCCAATCCACATAAGTATCCTCAGCAAGATATTTCTCGAGAACCGGAGCCACGAAATTCCGCATAGTGTTCATTTATTTGTCTTAGAGTTAATTCTTAGTTCAGAACGCTCTGAAAGTTTATTTATGGTGATGAAATCCCTACATTTTCATACTTATGTACTTGATTTCCCATAAATCAAGTTAAGAAATAAGTAATAAATGTATGTTTATCTTAGAGAAATTCTTCATAAGTTGTTTTCAGTAAAAATACTGGAAAGTTTATGAAAATTGTCTAAAGATGGCAAAAGCTCTCAAAAACTCCATCGGAGTAGATATATTCAGCTAAGGGAGATCCAAAAAAATAAATCAAACGCATCGCCATTGCCCGACTGCTCGTCCTCCACCTGACGGCAATCCCTATACAAGAGGGTGCGCTTAATCTCGCCACTTCCCCAAATTTCCCATCATCTGTACACTACCCACTTAGCTAGGGTTACCTAGTGCGATGCCCTTGGCAACGGCGGTATCGCCGTATCGCCACTGCCCAACTTCGCCACTCCCCCACACTTCGCCAGCTTTTAAAAACCGCAACTTTTTTTTTTTTTTTTGGCTAGGGATGTTAGCGAGACCCCTTTTACGAGAATAGTAAGAGTTTAGGCTCTTACAAGCACAATGGCTATGCGATCGCCAACTTCACCACTGCCCGACACTTCGCCACTGCCTCAAACTTCTCCACTCCTCAAATCCTTACCACTATTTGACTTATCAATACTCAGTATATTTTCTGTACTAGTATAGCTGGCAGTGTTTTCATTGGTTTATATAAAAGAAAGGGAAACACTGCCAGCTTTTCTAAGTTGGTATCTAGCACGAGTGGTTGGTACTGGGTGATGCATGTGGGGCTTAATGCGAAAGTCTCTAGCTTATTGAGAATGAGTTTTCAGCAAGCATTTTTGGTAGACGTTTCTGGCAAGTCTTTCGATTTCTTCCCCAGATTTGGGCGGGAGCAACAAAAAAAGGTTTTTGATGCGGCGCGTGGATAGGGAATGCTTAAGCATTCTTACTGCCAGTTGTGGTTAAACATTTCTCTATTTCTTTAGGCGATCGCACGATTGTTGGTTGGTGAGTGACAATCTCACATAACTAAAACCCCACAACATAAGCTGTGAGGTAATTTTGCTAATTTAATGGGTTGCAGAGTTTGTCTGCGTTTTAATCCGATTCAACCCAATTGGTAGGGTGTCAGATTATTTTGTAGATGATTCACACACGTTTTTAATTAATCCGATCTAACTTAATCGGTAGGGATTCGTTAACCAGTATAGAGTATGTTCGGAATTTTACGCATTAAGCAAAATATTGTGCTATGGGGAATTACTTTCTTGAAGCGCACTTTTCATAACTTAAATCCTCAGAATGCTTATATTATAACCCACATTCCGCACCCTAACTGTCACAAAGGGGTTTTTACTGAATATTTTCT
>JAQYWN010000524.1 GCA_029379265.1 Rhizonema sp. NSF051 | reverse complement strand
GAATATGGCTCGTGATATGTACAATGCCATTAACTCTCCAATGATGAAATTGGCTCAAGATGATATCCGTGCGGGCAATTCTCTGGTTGTCAAAGATTTCTCTGAGGCGAACACATCCTCACCAGATATTGAAGAAAACATCAATGGTGTTGTGAACGAGATTGCCGACATCAAGCCTGAGCAATCGATGGCTCTGGAAACAGCTAGTGAAGAAAACATCAATGGTGTTGTGAAAAAGATTGCCGACATCTTGTCAGAGCAAGCGATAGTTCTGGAAATGACCAGTGAAGAAAACATCAATAGTGTTGTAAAAAAGATTACTGACATCTTGTCAGAGCAATCAATGCTTCTGGAAATGACCAGTGAAGAAAACATCAATAGTGTTGTGAAAAAGATTGCCGACATCTTGTTAGAGCAATCGATGGTTCTGGAAACGGCTAGTGAAGAAAACAGCAATGGTGTTGTGAACGAGATTGCCGACATCAAGCCTGAGCAATCGATGCTTTTAGAAACATCTAATGAAGAAAACAGCAATGGTGTTGTGAACGAGATTGCTGACATCAAGCCTGAGCAATCAATGCTTTTAGAAACATCTAATGAAGAAAACAGCAATGGTGCTGTGAACGAGATTGCCGACATCAAGCCTGAGCAATCGATGCTTTTAGAAACATCTAATGAAGAAAACAGCAATGGTGTTGTGAACGAGATTGCTGACATCAAGCCTGAGCAATCGATGCTTTTAGAAACATCTAATGAAGAAAACAGCAATGGTGTTGTGAACGAGATTGCCGACAAAACTTCTTATACAGACGTAAAGCTACCTGCAACTAATCTGTTTGATGAATACAAGTCGCTAATTATCAGTATTCCTTTAATCATTGCATCAATTATTACAGTTAAGATAATCCTAGCCATAGTGGATGCAATCAATGATATTCCGCACATAAACTCAGTGATTAATTTAGCTGGAATTGGTTACGCAGGCTGGTTTGTTTTGCGATATCTACTCAAAGCTTCTTCTCGGCAAGAATTAGCTGAACAACTGAATTCTATCCAAAAAGAAATTGTTAAGGGAGAAGATTAATAAGCCCATCTGTCTCCTTTGTTTGCTTTCTTGCATAGTGTTTGAAAGTAAATTAGTAGGGCAGGTTTCTGCTGGGAAGGTAATGCAGGCGTAACACATTTGAGTACATCTGTAGTAACCTCCGAATGTTGAGCATGGTGGCAGAAACGAGAAATCACCAGGAACGACTGGCCCTTTGTAACCGCTACCCCTTTCTGCTGCCACCTCAAAAGTTTGGAGTTGTGCCTTGAAGTTGACGACTAGACAAGGATATGAATAACTTTTGTGCCATGTCAAGCCATCAATGGGGGCTGTCAACGAAAATAATACCTTCTACAACTAGGCGAGACAACAAAGGGACAATGTCCATTTCTAAAGAGTAGTCTGGTAGCCAGTTCACAACATCATTAACAGTGAAAGTCTCTGTATGGAATAATTTATCCACAACAGTAATGGGTACACCCCTGAGGGATACTTCCTTCCCAGCAATGATAATTGTGCATCCATTACCGTCTGTTTGTTCTGAAATTCTCAGGCGCTGAAACTGAGCATTTCTGAATTTTGTTTCAGTGCCACGGTCAAATATTCCAAACCCTGCTTGATATGGTAGAGAGTGGGGGGCTATTGGTTTGTACAAGCTATCTAGATAGCTGATATATTCATCATAACTATTACGAGAATAAAAATGCTTATTTAATCTATCTATTAAATTAGATAAATGGCTCTCTATAGCTTGTGTCTCTCTACCTATGGGTTGACTTTTGCGCCAATCTTCGTCTTCGCGTAGCTGGTTAACGACCCACTCTAAAAAGTCAATACCAGTTCGACAATGAACTCCTAAAGTTAGATGTAATGAAGGTTCATCAAGTGCGATCGCATAGTGCCAATGACCGCGAGGAATGTAAAGAACATCACCTTTGTTCAGGGTACACGTTAAGTAAGCTTCTGCCTCGGGCGGCTTCAAAGAAGAAGATTTTTGTTCAGTTAAGGGATATTTAAATGTATCAGGGAAAACATACCATTTTTTTGTCCCGTCTATTTGTAGTATAAAGACTTCATGGGTGTCATAATGGGAAGAAAAACCTTGTTTTTGTGGCCATGAGCAGTAAGCATTAATTTGTACACCACATCCTAAATCGTATTTCACTTGGGCGGCAAAATTAGCCAGTTCGGGAATTCGTTTATGCACCCCATTGATAATGAGAGTTGCACCTTCTTGACAACGCTTGATGAGATCAGCATTCGCATTTTCATCAAGGACTTCCTCATCTAACGCCAAGCGCAGATCAGGGTATTTTAAGGCGTGAAAGTTCAACAAATATGTTATTGTTTCCCAGGAAAACAGATGAGCAAATTTATTTTCCTCTTCACCAGGTATCAAGACTGCTTTGCTCGTCCAATTCTTTTTTAAGAACTCCTCAACACTGTATGGTTTTAATATATTGCTCAAAGAGTACATATGACTATTTCTTATCAATAAGGCTAACAATAAGCTCAAGTTTAGCAATGAAAGGTTTTTGGGTTAATTTAGTCAATCGATGTATCATAGCTTCTTTTCCTATTTTTGTTTTTTGCTTTAACTATAGATACGTGTACATTACATGAGGGTTGGTCTGAGAGTCAACATTGACTATAGCTGAAGTCAATACGACTATAGTAAGCGGCAAAAACGCCGACTCCTAACACTATACAATGATTGTAATTCTTAATGTGTGGGTCTGCTATTTTGTGAAAGTTCTTATTGTTCAATGGCAAATGTGCAATTAAACAACAGAAACTTTTCTTTTTAAGAACTTTAACTACTTAAAATCTCAGTGAATTTACGAATTTTAAGTTGGGATACGTAAATCCCTGAGAAATAATCACCTATTCGCACCGCATAAAGGGGATATGAGTTGGTAGGTACGATATTTTTCTTTAAGAGGGCGGACAAGTATTATCCCTTTTGTCCTATAATCAAGAGTGAAAAGGCATAAAAAATAACAATGCCAACTACAAAGCCAAGCTCAACTCCAGATTTAGTCCGTGAACTGCGGCAACACTTCAATTTTTCTCAAGAACGGTTTGCTTCTTTTTTAGGCGTTTCATTCAAAACCGTGAATCGTTGGGAGAACGGACATAGTACGCCGTCCCCAATGGCACTTAAGTTGATTAAAAACCAACTCAGTATAATGGGTGTGCCTGGAAAAGTATTATTGAATCAATATTTCCCAGAGATGGAGCTTGGCGATGATCGGTGATGAGCAAAAGCAAATTAATCTAGAAGACGTTTTAATTACCTCAGAACTATCTCGTCGCTCGCCTAAAATACCTGACTTCCAAGCCGAGAACCAAGCACTGCATACTCTGGCTCGGCAACTAGCAGAATCGCCCGAAACCATGCTCAAAACCCTTGTTGCTATTGCAAGGGATCTCTGTCAAGCAGGAACTACTGGCGTCAGCTTACTAGAAGTTTCCTCCAGTGGAGAGGAAGTTTTCCGTTGGGTAGCAATGGCTGGAGAGTTAGCGCAATATGAGCAGGCGACAATCCCAGGCAATTTTAGCCCTTGTGGGGTGTGCCTAGAAAGCGGCTCCCCCCAGCTTTATTTTTACCCTGAACGGTATTTTACTTACTTCCAACAAGCTCAACCCGCGATTATTGAGAGCTTAATCATTCCTTTAGTCCTTGATGAGCAACCACTAGGCACGATTTGGATTGTTTCTCATGATGAGCAACGGCAGTTCGATAGCGAAGATGTCCGGATGATGACGAGTTTGGCAAGCATGAGTGCCGCAGCTTTACAAAGCAGTCGCGCCCGTCAAACAGCTGTTGATGCTCAACAGGCTCTACAGAAAAGCCAAGCCCAAATGCAGAGCCTGCTCGCCAATATGCCAGGGATGGTGTATCGCTATATTTTCTTTGCCGATGGTTTAGATCGCTTTACCTTTGTCAATTCTGGTTGTTGTGATTTGTTTGAAGTAGAGCCATCAGCGGTATTACAGGACACAGGTGTAATTTGGAATCAGATTCATCCCGACGATCGCTCCTCATTTCAAGCATCGGTTGCTACAGCAGTTGAGAACTCTCTCCCTTGGGACTGGCAAGGTAGAATTATTACGCCTAGTGGCAAACTCAAGTGGATTCAAGGCAAGTCGAGTGCGTTACGAACAGCAGACGGAGATTTTTGGGACGGTTGGCTGATTGATATTACCGAACGCAAACAAATCGAAGAAGCCCTGCGAGAAAGCGAAGAGCTAAAGCAACGCATTATACAGAGCAGCAATGACTGCATCAAAGTCTTAACGTTAGATGCACACATCCTCTACCTAAGTGCAGGAGGGCAACGTCTTTTGGAAATTGAGGATCCAGCATTGATTCTCAACAGTGACTGGACTCATTTCTGGCAAGGGGAAGACGATGAACAGGCTCAAGCCGTGATCGCAGCTGCGAGAATGGGGGACGTTGGCAGATTTCAAGGCTATTGTCCCACTGTAAAGGGGAAGCCGAAATGGTGGGATGTAATTGTCACGCCGATTCGAGATGCATCAGGACAAGTTGTCCAACTCTTATCCATCTCACGGGACATTACTGTAGCAAAGCAGATTGAAATTGAACGAGAACAAATCCTGCAACGAGAACAAAGCGCACGGGAAGCAGCCGAACGCGCAAATCAAATTAAAGATGAATTTTTGGCAGTGCTGTCCCATGAGTTGCGCTCGCCCCTTAATCCGATCTTAGGGTGGTCTACTTTACTTCGCAGCGGTAAATTAGATGCCGCAAAAACGGCTGCTGCTATAGAAATAATCGAACGCAACGCCAAGCTACAGGTGCAACTGATTGAGGATTTGTTAGATGTGTCTCGCATTTTGCGTGCCAAATTCAGTCTCAACATGGTTGGACTTAACCTGGCATCAACCATCAAGGCAGCGATGGAAACGGTGCAGTTAGCAGCTCAAGCTAAATCGGTTCGAGTTGAGACAGTTTTTGAAAAAGACGTAGGGCAAATCCTGGGAGATTCTGCTCGCTTACAGCAAATCATCTGGAATTTACTTTCTAACGCTGTTAAGTTTACACCAACTGGAGGAAGCGTGCAAATTCAACTCAACCGCATGGGGGAGCAAGCTCAGATTCAAGTTAGGGATACTGGCATTGGTATTAGTCCAGACTTCCTTCCCCATGTCTTTGAATACTTCCGTCAAGCTAATAGCACGACAACTCGAACATTTGGGGGATTAGGTTTAGGATTGGCGATCGTTCGTCACTTGGTGGAACTGCATGGGGGAACCGTTCACGCAGACAGCCCTGGAGTTGGACAGGGGGCTACATTCACAGTCAGAATACCGCTTTTAAAGGATGAAGGCGACAGGCGTTTGGATGAATCTACCTCTTCATCCCTCATCGGCAGTTCCTCATCACTCCCCCTTGCAGATTTGCGAGTTTTGCTAGTCGATGACGAGAAAGACTCACGAGATTTGATTGCTTTTGTACTAGAGGAAAGTGGTGCGCTCGTTACATCAACACCGAATGCAATATCCGCTTTGCAAACTTTTAAGCAAACAAACTTTGATGTGTTGATCAGCGATATTGGAATGGCTGAGATGGACGGCTATATGCTGATGCAACAAATCCGAGCAATGACAAGCTTTCAAGGCAGAGAAATTGTTGCTATAGCTTTGACTGCCTATGCTGGAGAAATCAATCAACAGCATGCGATCTCTGCTGGGTTTCAAAGACATATCACCAAACCAGTTGAGCCAGAGGATCTGGTGAAGGTTATTACTGATTTGATTAAGCAAACCAAATTAAGCAACGCCGGATAAAGTATAGCAGGGAGCAGGGAGCAGGGAGCAGGGAGCAGGGAGCAGGGAGCAGGGAGCAGG
>JAQYWN010000523.1 GCA_029379265.1 Rhizonema sp. NSF051 | reverse complement strand
GTGAATGAGTTGTGATTTTAAATTCAATAAGATAAAGTACGATAACCTGATTAAATCAAGTTGTCGTATGAATAACAAACAATAGGCAGAAAAGTCGGAAATCTGGCAGCACTTAGAATTGTTATGCGCTGGATGAATATTACCTATTGGGAAGAAGGCAATGGGGGTGAATGAGATTGGAAACATAGGAAAAAATTTCAGATCCAGAATCAACTTTCCGGCTCGTTACCCGATAGGACGATCGCAACGAAAGAAACTAAGAGCTAGTTGTGTCATTTTGTCATGAAATGATTTAACTAGCAGACGCTCTTTTGAGCAGAAATTTATTCGATTAACCAAAGGCGAGAAGATAAAACATGAAACGTCTTGTTGTATGTTGTGATGGAACTTGGCAACAGTTATCTAATCCTTGCCCAGGCAATGTGATTAAGATGGCTCAGGCAGTGAAAGCAACTGCGAGTGACGGAACTCCACAAATCGTGTTTTATGACGAGGGAGTTGGAACAGATAGTCAGGCCACTAAGCTGATGGGCGGAATTGCAGGACTAGGGATTGATAAAAATATACAAGATGGCTACCGTTTTCTGAGTCTCAACTATGTTCCGGGCGACGAAATCTATCTGTTCGGTTTCAGTCGAGGTGCATACACAGTCAGGAGTCTAGCAGGGATGATCCACTGCTCTGGTTTGCAAGATCGCGCTCATATTACCAAAGCACCTGAGGCTTACGAGCTTTACCGTAAACGAGACGTTAAACCAAAGGATGCAGAAGCAATCAAATACCGTGAAGAAAACGGCGATCGCGTCCCGATCACCTTGCTTGGTTGTTTCGACACCGTCGGCGCTCTTGGTATTCCCCCTCTACCAGCTTTCAAGCAGGTTCAAGAACAGCTCCATCAGAGGTATAAATTCCATGATACCACTTTAAACACTTGTATACAGAATGCATTGCACGCTGTAGCGATCGACGAAATCCGCGAAGCCTTCGCTGTGACGCCGATGAAGAAAAACCCGAATGCTGAAAACCAGAGGCTTCTAGAAGTTTGGTTCCCAGGCGGACATGGTTGCGTCGGTGGCGGAACGGAAGAAAACAAGGGATTATCCGACGCAGCCTTACAGTGGATGATTGATTCAATCGGTAAGCTGGGATTGGGGCTAGAATTGGATCCAAGTGCTATTCCCACAGGTATCAATCCTGATTACAACTGTACTTTTAAGAACGCTCCTGGAATTTTCAAATTGTCGGGAATCAAGTACCGCGAAGTGAGTGATAACATTGAAGAGCTTCACGAAAGTACGATCAAGCGTTGGCAAAACTTCAAAGACTACCGCCCCAAGAATCTAGAAAGGCTTGCCGACAAACTACAGCAGTTTTTAGATAAATGAACCACACCGTTCGCCCCTACGACTGTGTTCTATTGACCTGAAAATTGCTGTCAAGTGTAAAAGAACTCAAAAGAAGATATCAAGCTCTTAAGATTGAACAGAAGCAATCAAATTAACAAGCTCGAAGGATAACCAAACAATTATGACTATTAAAAGAGATACATCCAGAGATGGATTTAAAAACAAACTAGAGACATTTGCTTTGACTGGTTTGAAACCGATGTGGAACTTTATTCAAAGCAATGATACTCTCAAAAAAGTTGTCAACAAAACTATCATTAATAACGCTGTCTTAAAGGTTCCTACTCGTCCATATCCGTTTAGTACAAAATCTCCATACACCTCTTGGGAGTCATTAACAGAGCGTAACTACTCAGGATTACATTTGCCGCCTCTTGATTGGAAACCTTTAACCAATAAAAATTACCTAGGATTTAATTTAGCTCCGACTGAAAAGTTTGAAAAAAATCTTCCTCCTGTAGAAGATCTGGCGGTGTTGTATAAGAAAACCGGAGAGACACAGTACTCACCAAAATCCACACTGATGTTCCCGTATTTTGTCCAATGGTTTACCGACAGTTTTTTGCGAACTGATCGCCAAAATCACCTCCAGAATAGTTCTAACCACCAGATTGATTTATGCAATGTCTATGGGTTAAATCCAACAATTACTAACCTACTAAGAGCTCATCAGGGAGGCAAGTTAAAAAGTCAAATTCTCAATGGGGAGGAATATCCTCCTTTTTACTATGATGAAAATGGACAAGCCAAGGAGGAATTCAAAGGAATACCTCATATAGTTACCAATGAATTCGTAAATAAATCAGAGAGCTTTCCCCCAGAAAAAAAACAAAAGTTATTTGCTATGGGGGTAGAACTAGAACGTGTCAATGTGCAAATTGGCTATGTAATGCTGAATGTTCTTTGCTTAAGAGAACATAATCGCTTGTGCGAACTCTTGGCAAAAAATTATCCAACGTGGGATGATGAACGCCTTTTCCAAACGGCGAGAAATATTGTGATGGTTGAATTGCTGAAGATTGTGCTTGAGGATTATATCAATCACATTACTCCCTATCACTTTCAATTCTTCGCTGATCCCCCAGCATTTAGTGATGCAAAATGGTATCGCCCGAATTGGATGGCGGTAGAATTTACCTTAGTCTATCGCTGGCATAGTATGCTGCCCGACACTCTTATCCATGAAGGGAAAAAAATGTCTATGCCCGACTCAATGTGGAACAATGACATGATTATCAAAAAAGGGTTGGGAGCGATATTTGAGGAAAGTTGTTCCCAGCCTGCAGCCCAACTGGGTTTATTCAATACCCCTGATTTTCTCCTTCCCACCGAGATAGCAAGTATTCTTTTAGGTCGCGGCGCAAAATTAAGAAGCTATAACGATTATCGTGAGATGTGTAAATATCCACGAGTGACTGACTTCAATCAGATTAGTGGCAATGAAAACGTTCAAAAAGAACTGAAGCGGTTGTATGGTCATGTAGACAATATTGAGTTTTATGTAGGAGTGTACGCAGAAGATCTGCGACCAAATTCCGCTTTACCGCCTTTAGTGGGACGACTGATCGGAATTGATGCTTTTTCTCAAGCTTTCACCAATCCTCTGTTAGCAGAAAATGTCTTCAATCCAGAAACTTTTTCACCAGTAGGTTGGGAGGAAATTCAGAATACAAAAACCCTCTCCCAATTGCTGCATCGCAATATTCCTCAAGGTAAAAACTATAGAGTTTCTTTTTATCGCGAAGATTGGAAACCAGTTTGATTACCTAATGAGTTTGAGTTAATGACAAATAATAAAATATTCCCCAATTGTTAAAGACAATTCAAAAAATGCTCATTCGCTCATTCAAAGTTTAAAACACTTTTAAAACCGATACAGTTCAATATGCTATTTCGAGACACCTTATGGCGCGTCTTTACAATTGTTTAGCGGTATATAAATTATCTAAACTGAACTGTATTGGTTTTAAAAAGGGATTTAAATACCAATTGATATCATGCCCGTCAATCATTCATGCGGAAAAGAACTCCATACCCAACCCCTCTCCGCTCTTCTTGCAGGGAAAACGGTGGGGAGAATTTCTTGCGGAATTAAGGTTAATTCACAGAAATAGATATGGAGCAATCATTTTCGTCTAGACCAGATTGGTATTAAACCACAAAGCAAAAATTAAGCTTGAATTAAGAATGAGCGAAAGAGAAAATTGATAAAGTGTTTCTGAATTAATCCAACATTGACCAAATGAAACTTTTTACAGAATATCCCGAAAAAGACGAACTAAAATATTACGATCTCTTCCGCGATCTAATCAAAAAGCGGATGGAAAATCTTTACGGAGGTGAGAATGCACAACCAGCAAAGAGAGATACTCACACTAAAACTCACGCTGCAGTTAAAGCAACTTTAGAAATCTTTGACTTTGATGAAGCAGCAATTAAACAGAAATTGAGTCAAAGTACCTCATTAACTGAAGCTCAACTTTCTACCATTTCTATAAAACAAGGTTTATTAGCAAAACCGAAACAATATCCAGTATGGCTACGATTCGCTAATGGTGCCTTTTCAGTTAAGGATGATTATAAACCAGATACAAGGTCTATGGCCATAAAAGTGATGGAGGTAGAAGGAGAACGACTAGCCCAAAGTCACGAGTTAAAAACACAGGATTTGATTGTACACAATGCCAATAACTTTTTTGTCATAACCATCAAATATTACTACAGCTTTTTTTTGGCGGTTTATAAATCGGGGTTTCCTCCATTGTTTGAGAAATCCATACTGTTATGGCTACTGCTGCATCCCAAACAATTCTTACTTCTATTAAACGGTTTCAAACGATATCCCAAGAGTTTACTTACAGAAAGCTATTGGAGTGGTTCAGCTTTTTCTTTAGGACTCAAATCTAATTTTGACCCAACTCAACCGGGTATCGTTCCTGTGGAATATCCGGCTGTGATTCAATATGCATTTACTCCTGTTTCTAGTCAATCACCTCATCAACAGATACCTACGCAGTCCAGATCCAAAAGCGAACTTAAGAGTTTAAAAGCCTCAGGTTCAGAAGACAACTACTACCGAGAGGATATCATTAAATCTTTAGCAAAGCCTGATGCTGAATACTGTTGGGACTTTCAAATTCAATTTCAAGCTAGCCCAGAGATGCCTATCGATGATGCCACGATTGTTTGGAAGGAAGAGGAATCACCCTTCTTAACAGTTGGTCGTCTGACGGTTAAGCATCAGAACGTTCAATCTCCCCAAAAAGATGACTTTGGGGAAAATCTTCGCTTTTCTGTTTGGAATGGTTTAGCAGTCCATCGACCTGTCGGTGCGATAAATCGCTTACGCAGCATTGTCTATCCTATCGTTGCTGAGTACCGTCTTCAAAAACGAGGAGTCAAATACCAAGAACCAACCGCTTGACTTTTTACCTACAAAATGCTTTCTTCAGATCACTTGAGGTTCATTATCTCTATGAGTTTCTCGAATCTTAATCTGAACTTCCCCCAATACCTTTCGGTTAACAAGTATATACATTTAAATCGTCAGGGCGCATTCTAGCGGAAGGGCTGATGAGAATGAAGTTGTAGTAGCATCTGTCAGGGTGGGGTGTACGGGAGAAAATAATCATAACTTCTCCTCTGCACACATTACAAATCTTGATGCGACAGAAGAGCGTTAGCCCATTGACCTATTTGAACTTCTTGAACCCATTGCCCTTCCCCACACCACCCTCGACCCCAAAACGGCAAGTGCCCTGGAAGCGCATCTAGAGAAAAGGTCAGGCTATGGTGATATACCCACTTGCCTAAGATACGCCAGCCAACCCTATAGCTGAAAGCTTGTGCATTGTTTTTCACATCTTGCCAAATACTTTTCTGTATACTAAAACCAAAATGCCCATGACTGTATTTCATCCATAGTTGGTTAATAGTGCGTAAGTCAGTGCTTTTGAAGTTGCTGATAGAGTTTATATCAAGCCAACCTTCTTTTTCTCTTCGAGCTATGTTGAGCATGATCAGCCGAGTTTCTTGATCCGCATGTTTCCAATTCCCGGAAGCCAAAAAATTCTGTAGTCTTGTATAATTTACTTCCTTTTTAGAACTGGGGCTAGAGATAGAAGCTTTTATCTCAACATTAGGTAATGTTTTTTGTGGCTCATATTTAATGTGACAATTCTCAATTTTCAAAGTGAGGGCAGAAACCTCAAGACCACCGCGCCATTCATCCCACATTCGAGGAAGGTGTCCTTCTTGTGCATCTTGATTGAAGTTAATTTGAGAATAATAAGACCATTCTCTAGTAGTCCAACTAGCAAATAAAATCTGATGAGATCTAGTTGTTCGCCATCCTAGACGTTCCCCAAAATTAATCCAGACTTCATCATTATATACACCCAGTTTTCCGCCTACACTTTTCCAAATCCGTTGCTGGACACTAAAGCCAAAACGCCCATTGCTATATTTAACCCAATACGGTTCAGTTAAGGCTAAAAGTCATGTAAATTAGGCATTGTTCCC
>JAQYWN010000522.1 GCA_029379265.1 Rhizonema sp. NSF051 | reverse complement strand
CTAGTAGTCTGCCAAGGCAACTTTACGGGGTTAATAGCAGCAAGAAAAATCTCTTTCTCCCCCGGCTTCCTCTGATCGCCCCTGCCTAAGAGCGGCTTGCCTTAACCCAGCAATTTTGGGTTAGTCGAGTACTAGTCTCTCCCCATCAAAACACATTGTTCGGGTTTCATCGCCTGGTTAAAACGCAGGAGCCCAAATCCGAACCGATTGAACTCACGTTTAATTAAGCCGATTATCGAGTGGAACATTTCCGCTCTCCTAAAACTGCTCAATTGATTACAATGTTTAAGGCCAATGGCGAAGAGTTGCGTAGTAAAATTACTAGTAGTTAATAGTAAAAATATCGAATAACAAAACTCAACAACTAACAATTAACATAGTATCCGACAATCAACAACTAACAACTAACAACTAACATCCAATAACAATGACATCAATTTCCCAGCGCTTTCAATCTTTACGAACTCACCACCAGTGCGCCCTAATTCCTTTTATTACAGCCGGAGACCCTGATTTAGAAACCACTAAAGAAGCTTTGCTTATTTTAGATCGCAACGGTGCTGACTTCATCGAACTGGGTGTTCCCTACTCCGATCCCTTAGCAGATGGTCCTGTGATCCAAGCAGCAGCAACTCGTGCTTTGCAGAAAGGGACTAAATTAGAACATGTGTTGGAGTTAGTGACAAATGTCAGTCCTGACTTACAAGCACCCATAATTTTATTTACTTACTATAATCCAATCTTGAACCGGGGCATTAAGTCATTTTTAGCACAAATCGCTAATGCCGGAGTACGGGGTTTGGTAGTGCCTGATTTACCTTTGGAAGAGGCAGAAGAATTAATCAAAGCTGCTGCTAATGTGGGAATTGATGTCATTTTACTGGTCGCTCCTACCAGTTCCAAAGAGCGTATCGAGGCAATTACTCAGTATTCTCAAGGATTTATCTATCTTGTGAGTGTAACAGGTGTTACAGGTATGCGCGCTCAAATCCAAGATCGCGTGAAGAATTTACTAACGGAAATGCGCAGCGTCACAGACAAACCGATTGGCGTTGGCTTTGGGATCTCTGGAACCGAACAAGCACGTCAGGTTATGGATTGGGGTGCAGATGCTGTGATTGTTGGCAGTGCTTTTGTCAAACGATTATCAACTGGTAGTCCAAAAGAAGGACTGCAAGCTGTTGAAGAACTTTGTAAAGAACTAAAAGTAGCTATTACGCCAGTACCTTTACAGAAAGTCAGTGTTTAGCACCAAAGCGTATCAATGACTGTCAACGTCATAGCTCTATGTAAGTGTGTAGCATGGATATCATACTTCACGCTCTTTCATGAAAATGAAAGTAAAAGTAATTAATTAGTCAGAGGGTTTTAACCAGTGGTAAGTACACCAGACATAAAAAATGTAGAATCTGCAACTCAAGTTCCTGATTCTTTAGGGAGATTTGGACAGTTCGGGGGTAAGTACGTTCCTGAAACCTTAATGCCTGCATTAAGTGAGTTGGAAACAGCGTTTCATAAATATAGCAACGATCCCGGCTTCCAAACCGAACTCCAAGGTCTCATGCGAGACTACGTGGGAAGACCTAGCCCATTGTATTTTGCCGAACGGCTGACATCATATTATGCCAGACCTGATGGGACAGGATCACAAATATATCTAAAGAGGGAAGATTTAAATCATACAGGTGCTCATAAAATTAATAATGCTTTGGCTCAAGTATTACTGGCAAAGCGAATGGGCAAGCAGCGTATTATTGCTGAGACTGGTGCTGGACAACACGGAGTCGCAACTGCTACCGTGTGCGCTCGGTTCGGCTTGCAATGCGTGATCTACATGGGTGTCCAGGATATGGAACGGCAATCCCTGAACGTGTTTCGCATGCGGCTGATGGGAGCAAAGGTGCAACCAGTAGAAGCGGGTACTGGAACTCTCAAGGATGCCACTTCCGAAGCTATCCGAGATTGGGTCACAAATGTGGAGACAACTCACTACATTTTGGGTTCTGTGGCTGGACCTCATCCTTATCCAATGCTGGTACGTGATTTCCATAGAATTATCGGTCAGGAAACACGCACTCAGTGTCAGGAGAAATGGGGAGGACTACCAGATATTCTCTTGGCTTGTGTTGGTGGTGGTTCCAACGCCATCGGACTATTTTTTGATTTTTTGAATGATGCATCTGTACGCATCATTGGAGTTGAGGCGGCAGGTGAAGGCACTAACACTCAAAAGCACGCAGCAACTCTAACACTAGGAAGAGTCGGTGTATTACACGGTGCTATGAGTTATTTATTGCAAGATGATGATGGTCAGGTGATTGAAGCGCATTCAATTAGTGCAGGACTTGATTATCCTGGTGTCGGTCCGGAGCATAGCTATCTTAAAGATATCAAGCGTGCTGAATACTACAGTGTTACAGATGCTGAAGCTTTAGAAGCATTCCAGCGTGTGGCGCAGTTAGAAGGAATTATCCCAGCCTTAGAAACTGCTCATGCTTTCGCTTATCTAGATTCGCTTTGTCCACAGCTTGATGGCAGTCCCAAGATTGTGATCAACTGCTCTGGTAGAGGCGATAAGGATGTACAAACAGTTGCCAAGGTTTTAAATTATTAGTCATTTTTCACTCTTCCTTGGTTCTGCGTAATTAGTAAGTTAATACTCATTGGATTAATTATTCCCTGAGTAGAAAATAGCAGGGGGTTTAAGTTGTGAGATGAGTATTTATTATGTGTGCTGGTATCGGCAGTTCATGAGGGGTACTTACAAATTACTCTGAACCAAGGACTTTGGATAAATCACAACTAACCACTAATAATATGATTGCTGTCACTCCTCCAATTGAGAACATTCCCCAGACTTCTGATTCTGATTGGTCTGCTTTGTTGCAACAATTACTCGACAGGCGATCGCTCTCGGTTGCCCAAGCAGGCGCTCTGATGCAAGGATGGCTGGCATCGGAGATTCCTCCAGTCCTATCAGGCGCGATTTTGACAGCAATTCAAGCAAAAGGAGTGTCAACAGAAGAATTAGTCGGCATGGCTGGTGTGTTACAATCACAGTTGACACAAGGACACGAAGACACACTTTTATCTGCTACCTCTTCACTCAGCACTCTAATCGACACCTGTGGAACAGGAGGAGACGGAGCTTCCACCTTCAATATTTCTACGGCTGTTGCTTTTGTTGCTGCTGCGGCTGGGGTCAAAGTTGCTAAGCATGGCAATCGTTCCGCATCCAGTAAAGCTGGTTCTGCTGATGTGTTAGAAGCTTTAGGGATCAATCTCAACGCCAGAGAAGAGAAAGTCAGATCCGCAGTTAATGAAATTGGCATCACCTTTTTGTTTGCTCCTGGATGGCATCCAGCACTCAAAGCAGTTGCCGCTTTGAGAAAAACTTTGAAAGTACGTACCATTTTTAATCTGTTGGGTCCTCTAGTCAATCCGATGGCACCAACAGGGCAGATTATTGGTGTGTACGATCCATTGCTGGTGGAAACAATAGCTAAAGCTTTGTCACAACTAGGAGTTCGTCGTGCGATCGCTGTGCATGGAAGAGAGCGGTTAGATGAGGCAGGATTAGCAGATTTAAATGACTTAGCTGTCGTTGAGAATCAACAAGTACATTGTATGGTACTCAATCCGAGTGAACTCGGTTTAACTCCTGCACCAACGGCGGCCTTAGTCGGTGGAGATGTGCTTGAAAATGCGGAAATCTTAAAGGCAGTACTACAAGGTAAAGGTACTCAAGCGCAACAGGACGTAGTCGCTTTAAACGCCGCGCTTGCTTTAGAAGTCGGCGAGGCGATTGATGGAACCACTGATATTTTAGAACGATTTGCTACTGGTATTGCCACTGCTAAGGAAATTCTCCAGAGCGGTGAAGCTTGGATAAAGCTAGAACAGCTAGCAAAATTTCTTAATTAGTTAATGGTTAATGGTTAATAGTTAATGGTTAGGAGTCGCTAACAAAAACTAATAATCAGCAATCAACCATTCCCCAATCAACAATTAACAATCAACCATACAGAGGTTAAAATTTCATGATTGTAGTTATTAAAGGTGGCACACCAGCTGAAGAAGTAACTCGGATCGCCCTAGAGTTGCATCAAACATGGGGAGTCACAGTAGAAAAAAGCGTCGGTGAACACAAAGTTATTCTCGGTTTAATTGGCGATACTGCTACCCTGGATCGGATGCAAATTCAAAATAGCAGCCCTTGGATTGAGCAAGTATTGCGAGTAGAGAAACCTTTCAAGCGGGTAAGTCGAGAATTCCGTCATGGCGAAGCTAGCTCTGTTGTTGTATCTACACCGAATGGTGACATTCATTTCGGTGAGCAGCATCCAATTGTGCTAACTGCTGGACCTTGTTCGGTTGAGAATGAAGAGATGATTGTGGAGACGGCAAAGCGAGTTAAGGCAGCCGGAGCCCATTTCCTACGTGGCGGAGCCTACAAACCTCGCTCTTCGCCCTATGCATTTCAAGGACATGGTGAAAGTGCTTTAGATTTGTTAGCCGCAGCCCGTGAAGCTACAGGTTTGGGCATCATCACAGAACTGATGGATGCTGCCGATTTAGCAGTAGTGGCTCGGACTGCTGATATTATCCAGATCGGAGCGAGGAATATGCAAAATTTCTCATTGCTCAAAAAGGTAGGCGCTCAAAGCAAACCTGTGCTGCTTAAGCGAGGGATGGCAGCTACGATTGATGAGTGGTTGATGGCAGCAGAATATCTTCTGGCAGCAGGAAATCCGAATGTGATTCTTTGCGAGCGCGGTGTGAGAACTTTTGATGCCAAATATACTCGCAACACTCTAGATCTGTCAGTGATTCCTGTCTTGAGAACACTCACACACCTACCAATTATGATTGATCCCAGTCATGGTACGGGTAAATCTGAGTATGTTCCAGCTATGGCAATGGCAGCGATCGCCGCAGGTACAGATTCGTTGATGATTGAAGTTCACCCCAATCCGGCGAAAGCTTTATCTGATGGACCTCAATCTCTCACTCCTGAAAAGTTTGACCGTTTGGTTCAGGAAATGTCCGTCATTGGCAAAATCGTTGGTCGTTGGTCAGATCAACCTGCTTTGGTTTCTGCTATTTAGTCGGCTATCAGCTATGAACAGTCGCTCTCTCAGCACAAATGAGTGAAGCCCTTTTTTACAGATTGACATCAGACACCAACGTACAGGAGTTTTCACATTGATGGATTACGTCACTATAGCGGTTCTTGTTTTAGTCTCATCCCATACGCCCTCAAGAGCGCGAAGCTCGCCGGGCAGAAGCTTCCGTCCCCAGAGCTTCGCGCCCTGACGGGCACCCCTCACACATGCGCTTGGGAGAGGGGCTTTCAAAGAGAGGGCGAGAATGTATGGGATTTGACTGAGAACGGCTATAGTGTACGGGCTTTCTTTGGGATCATATCGGATGTACCCAGATATCATCTAGATTAATATTGCCTTTAAGTAGGTAGGCGGGAAAATTTACAACTATAAAATGTCTTAAATTGGCTCGTAGTTGCGCTTTAGCGCGCTCTTAACACCAACAAACCATTTTCGGTTTATTTCCGCCCACCTACTTATCTTTGGTCCATACATCTGAAAATGCCTGTAATAATGGAACGCCAGTCACCATGCGGATTTTTTCTGTAGGTGACCAAAAAGGCAGGGGAGCATTCTAGCAGGGGGCAAGGGGAAAGATTCTGGAATTTCCCTGCCACATGGGTTTCAAGCCCCTAACTTTAGTTATGAAAAAAAGGAAATATGTATTTCGATCCACGTAGTGCGCGAAGCTCTGCGGAGAGAGTACTCTCTCCGCAAGACTTCGCGCTTCGGTCTGCCGGGGGAAGCTTCAAGAGGCGAGCTTCGCGCGAAGCTCGTCGGACGGAATCTTCCGCCCGACAGACTTCGCAAGAAATACTACGTCCTTATTACAAGCCCCTCCATT
>JAQYWN010000521.1 GCA_029379265.1 Rhizonema sp. NSF051 | reverse complement strand
ACTAATACGGAAAATTACATAATTATAAGGTAGGGTAGCAGAATTATCTCCTTGTCTGACGATCGCACCCATATCTGGTTTATAAATCCACTCACTCCAGTTAATCGCAGTTTCATCAGGAACCTGGACAGCAATATAGTTCCCTTCTGTTAGGGACACTCCCAAGGCGGCTTGGTCAAAATCAAGACCAAGGTAGAATTTTTGTACAGGCACATTTTCGTAGCGTTGTGCTAATAACTTGACAACACCCAAGGTAATTTCTGTAAAGGGTGCGATCGCTGGCTGTGCAGTTGTTAAAAGTTTGAGTCCACTTTGAAATGGTGAAGATTCTAACGCACTTAATATTGTTTTATCCTCTTCATTTTTGACATTCACCGTAGAGCATTCAAAGGCTACTCCCTGTGAACCCACATGCAACCCGATAAAAATAGGATAGCCTGCAATACCTGCTGACTGCCCTTGTCTTACACGGTAGGTTTGACTAAAGCTAAGCGATTCTTGGTTTTCTGCGACTTGGTTACGTGCTGCAAAAGTAACCAAGATATCATGTGTTCCACCCCCTGGATACTTTTCTATATGAAACCGATCTAGACGAATGTTAATCCGGCTGTTTTTGAGAGAGGGATCTGGTGCGATCGCACCTGCATCTTGAATCAGCTGCGGTTGAGTAGAACTTGACTTCCGTAAAGCGATGTAGCCAAATCGATAAGTTGCATACATCCACGGCTGATCCTGAAAAAGATTCAACCAATCGGGAAGCACTTTAACTCCCCTTTCTGCGTAAGTATCATCACTGACACTACCGATCACATCAGGATCTTTCATTTGCTCTAGCTTTGCAGCTATTTGTTCTGGTTCTTCGTACTCACCAATTACCTTGATGTCTTCAAATACACTTGCCATAAATTTTGTTTAAGTACGAGATGCTTATAAGTCGTGTCGGAAGCGCTCGCCAACACACCCTACGTGTACCATCTTGAGACAGGTATTGCAAGGTATCACCACTAATTTTCAGTGATCGCCCGAGCCGAATAATCTCCTCCTCGTCTTAAATACCTGCAAGAATGCCGTCAACCAAGGAATGTTATCTCCCAGCTTCTTCACAATTATAATCATTCGTGAAAAACGAGATCTCCGACTTCTTTAAGAAGTCGGGGATCTAAGACAACTCACTTGTTAAAAATCAGAAAAGCAGTCACTTCAGTGAAATTTTAGCGTAGGCGTAGCCCGCCGCAGGCATCGCTTTTCTCCCTCACCCGAATTTATATTTACAGAATTTTGGAAAACAATCAAGGAGAAAAATTCCTCTGCCTTGGCAATTGTGAGTGCATCGCCACCTGTTATCAATGTGCAGATAATTTTAGCTTGTGTTATACCTGATTTATCATAATTTCCAAAAAGCTAACTAAAGACGGCTGACGGCACGGAGGATACTAATATGAATCAGAACAAAGACTTTTATTTTCTCATAATTGATTTAGAAGCGACTTGCTCTAACGACAAAAGTATCCCCAAGGAGGAAATGGAGATAATCGAAATTGGTGCGGTGATGCTTAACAAAGCAACATGGGCAATTGAGGCTGAGTTTCAACAATTTGTTCAACCTGTGAGACACCCGCAATTAACACCTTTCTGTACGGAGTTGACGAGTATTCGTCAGGAAGATGTTGCAGATGCACCTAAATTTACAGAGGCGATTTCGTTTTTAAAAGAATGGATGGATGCATATCCCAATCATATTTTTTGTTCTTGGGGAGACTACGATAAAAACCAATTTATTCAAGATTGCGAATTTCACAATGTCCCATATCCATTTGATTCAACTCACAAAAATTTGAAAAAGGAATTTTCTGAGTATCTGGGTGTATCAAAAGGATTTGGGATGGCACAGGCTCTCCAGCATTTAGGAATAGAATTGAAAGGAACACACCATCGCGGGATTGACGATGCCCGGAACATTTCAGCTATATACCGCTCTATTAATACTACAAAGCTGAGCTAAATAACTTTTAAACTTCTCAACCTCAAACCTATTTTTCGGACGATATTAAATGAAAGATAAAATAAAATTACCTAACCCTCTCAAAATCCCTACTTTACAGCAAAGTATAGAGTGGATAATTAACCCTACAGGATTCATGGAAAAAGCTGTCCTTGAGTATCCTGACTTGTTCAGTACTAGTACCCTGGTAAGTGTAAATCACCCTCAGGCAATTCAGAAGATTTTAACCAACGATCGCAAGATGTTTGTCGCTTCTAGTAAAACAAGTACAATTTTGCAACCTTTGATTGGGGATTATTCTGTGATTATGGTGGAGGGCGATCGCCACAAACAGCAGCGACAACTCTTAATGCCTCCTTTTCATAAAGAACGGATGCCAGCTTATAGTCAACTCATCTGTAATTTAACAGAGAAAGTTTTTAGTCAATTACCGCAAAATAAACCTTTCCAAGCACGTAACGTATTACAGGAAATCTCTCTACAAGTCATCTTGGAAGTCGTCTTTGGTTTATGTGAAGGAGAACGATACGAAAAACTCAAGCGCCTACTAACTTTAATTACAGAAATATTTAAATCTCCCCTCTCATCGAGCATACTTTTTTTACCTTTTTTACAACAAGATTTAGGATCTTGGAGTCCTTGGGGAAAGTTTTTGCGTCAAAGACAGCAAATTGATGAATTGCTCTATGCAGAAATTGCCGAACGTCGTCAGCAATATGATCCAGAGCGGATCGATATCTTGTCACTTCTAATGGCAGCGAAAGACGAACAGGGTGAACCAATGAGCGATCGCGAATTGCGCGATGAGTTGATGACAATGCTAATAGCTGGGCATGAAACCACAGCATCAGCAATGGCTTGGGGATTGTATTGGATTCACCATGTGCCTCAAGTTCGGGAAAAACTGCTTCAAGAATTGGATTCCCTTGGAGAATCTCTTAATCCCATGACTGTTGCCCGATTACCATATCTAACGGCTGTCTGTAATGAAACTTTGCGGATATACCCTGTAGCCATGTTGACATTTGCCAGAGTAACGCAAGAAAGAGTTGAACTTTTAGGACATCAGTTAGAGCCTGGTACACCAGTTGTCGGGTGCATTTATCTCCTACATCATCGTGAGGATTTATATCCACAGCCCAAGCAGTTTAAACCGGAACGTTTTCTGGAACGCCAATTTTCTCCTTACGAATTTATGCCCTTTGGTGGTGGTGTTCGTCGTTGTGTCGGTGATGCTTTAGCTCAGTTGGAAATGAAGTTAGTCATAGCAACTATCCTCTCACGCTATCAACTTACGCTCTTCGATAATCAACCAGAAAAACCTCATCGTCGTGGTGTCACTCTTGCACCTGCTAAAGGAGTCAAGATGGTGATGACAGGGGAACGCGTACGTCAAGAGGAGAGGTTGCGGGAATTGTCACAACTGTAAGAGCGGGTTTCTTCAAGATAATTTATCTGCACAAAAAAGATAGCATTTTCTCAGTTGTGTCTCATACAATTATGCCCTCTCCCCTAGTCCGTCTCTCAAAATTGGGAGATGGATGCCATTCAAGAGCGGCGAGGAAATTATGTATGTGACTCAAATGAGAAGTAATAGATTTTCTGAAGCTTAACCTTACTTGTAGGGGGAGTGTCAATCTAAATGATTCATCCGTACAAAAGATATTTTATCAAACTCGCTCCTACCATCAGCTATTCTGTTGTGACATTTGATTCAATTGCGTCCGCAGCACTCCTTCGGCAGTGTTGACAAAAGTGTCTCTGTCTTGAATGATTGCTTGGGGGAGTAGCATCGGTGAGTGGGTGCTGACTCCTGGCATCTTTTTGACAGCAGTACCGATCGCCATAAACTCAATAATCCCACTACCCAATTGATAAACGTAAGTTTTGATACCGACAACTTGATCAGCATTGCACTTTCGAGCATCTTCAGCAATGTGGGCGATCGCTTGTTCGCGGGCTTCGTAAATCAAGGTTGTCAATTCATTAATCTCACCACGTACAAAGGATTTGAACGCGGCAGTGATTCCTCCCACCAAACCAAGGGAATACACCGACACACCTAAAACCAACTGCAAAGGCATATAACCGAGATTAATCAGATTCCACATTTCCTGATTCGTCAGATCGCTTGTGATCGGGTGGCTATGATCACTCAATACAGGGTGGTAGGAGGCAGTACCAATCATCACCATCTCTTGCATCCCCGCAAACGGAATAATCGAAGTGTTAATTCCCACCACCGCATTTGCTCCAACATTCTGAGCTTCAGCTTGAATCCGCTGTAGTGCGAGGTGGCGGGTTGTGTTGAATATCTGCGAAAACTCCTTAACTTCCCCCCGCTTCAAACTCTTAAGAGAACCGAGTATGCCACCACCTAATCCAATCGAGTAAGCAACATTGCCAAACACAAACTTTTTGGGTGCAAATCCGGCATCCATCTGACAGTGGAGTTCTTGTCCGTCTGCTGAGGATGAAAATACCAACCGTTCAGCCCGTTCGCCATCTTTGTGTACGCAAGAACCAATCGAGAGGAATTCCACATTTCCCAATTGTTGCACTAACTCGTTAGTCACACCCGTAATTCCAATTCCACCATGCTTGTGTGCCTCACTCACCATGCGATCGTAAGCTTTTTGGCGTCCTTCATGAATAATACTGGTGACTTGTGTGACTTCTCCCCCCACTATAGTTTTCAGCCCTGAGGCAATTCCCCCAATTAACCCTAAAGAAAAGACACTGTTGCCAATCACCAAATCTCCTGGATGCATACCTTGTTGCCGAAGACAGAAGATTTCATTTCCAGACAGTCCACTGATTGCAGCCATGGCTTTTTCCCTAGATATTTTAGTGGAATCAAGTTTAAGTACATCATAAGCGATGGCAACTGATTATGTATAAATAAGAAAAACGAGATCCCCGACTTCTTTAAGAAGTCGGGGATCTAAATAGAAGATGCAGATACAGTTTGGTTAGCTACTTTCTCAAAATTGGGACAAAGTGTTCACAAGTTGATTAAAAACTGGAACGCCTACACCTGTCACCTGGTCATAGCCAGGACCAGCCTGAAATCCGCCATTGGAACCATTAGTGATATCTCTTAGGTTAGGGGTGTTGATCAGAGGATAAACCCGTGGGGCTAGTTTGCCTAATGAAGGTTCCAAAGATAATAGCTAGACTGTATATTAACAACAGGCATTCATTGTGTATGTATCGTCAGCCCTTGCCTATGGCTAGTAAGATGACGGGAGGAAAAATTTAGATGCAGCTACCCAATACTCTGAACACGCCCTCTTTTCTCCAGAAATTGGAGTGGGTGACTAACCCTGTAGGATATATGGAAAAAGCGGCTCAGCAGTATCCTGACTTGTTCACGGCGGAGATAATTGGTTTTGGTGACACTATAGTAGTTGTAAACAATCCCCAAGCAATTCAAGAAATTCTTACCAACGATAGAAAGAAGTTTGTAGCTGTAGGCGAAGTCAACAAAACTTTGCAGCCATTAGTCGGAGATTACTCTATCTTTATGCTGGAGGGCGATCGCCACAAACGGCGACGACAAATTTTGATACCCCCCTTTCATGGAGAGCGGTTGCAAACCTATGGTGAGATCATCTGTCATCTCACGGAAAAAGTTTGCGATCAGTTACCACAAGGCAAACCCTTCTTAGCTCGTCAAGCCTTGCAGGATATTTCCCTGCAAGTCATTTTACAGGTTGTCTTCGGCTTATATGAGGGAGAACGTTACCAACAAATCAAAAGCTTACTAGCATTGATGATGGAGACGTTTAACTCTCCCCTAAACGCTAGCCTGCTTTATTTCCCCTTTCTACAAAAAGATTTAGGATCTTGGAGTCCTTGGGGAAAGTTTGTGCGCCTACGTGACTCAATTAATGAATTATATCAAATCCGGGTAAATGCACATAGTATAATTATCTGGGGTAATTAATCTGCG
>JAQYWN010000520.1 GCA_029379265.1 Rhizonema sp. NSF051 | reverse complement strand
ATATTAAGAAATCTCAGTTTGCTTACGCAAACTAAGTAGTGATAATACTGAAAAACACTATGTACCTTGATGTATATTCACCCCTCCTTGCTTCTTAAAAAAACTTTCAGACTGCCAAACTTATTGAAACCCTAGAAATATTGCCTAAACACTGGCTCATAGTACCAGCACAGGGGAAAAAGCCTTTAGGGTATCAGTGGGAGCAATATCCCCTGACTCCCGAATGCTTACGAGATCAACTAGCTCGTACTGGGAAAGTTAGAGTACGCGATCGCTCCGGCTCGTTCTACGAAGTGCAACCCACAGGCATAGGCTTGCTTTGTGGTCAAAACTCTCTTGAATTCCTGATAGCTGTAGATTGCGATGGGACGAGCGCTTACGACAAAATGAGAACGATCGCTCCCGAACCATTGCCCCCTACAGTAGCATTTACCTCCGGGCGACACTCCAGGGCGCAGTACCTATTCAAAATCCCGAAGCTTCCTCAAAAGCTTAGATCCAGGAAAATCAACACCGCTCCCCAGGAAGCATTGGAATTGAGAGGCACTAACTTACAATCTGTACTACCACCATCAATGCATCCCGAAACTGGATATTACTGCTGGTTACCTGGATGTAGCCCTAATGAAATAGAAGTGGCGACTTCCCCGGAGTGGGTGATTGAGCAAATGCTTGAGAAAAAGCAGGCATCCACTCTGGCAACAGTACCTAAGGAACCTGATCCAAAGAAGCCAAAACTCATATGCCACCAACACTACCACACACAACCAACGGGTGTTGATGTGGACAAAGCGTTACTACTTTTGGAAGTCATTCATCCCAAATTTGCAGATGATTACGACAGTTGGATCAAAGTGGGAATGGCGCTCAAATCAGTAGATCCTTATCTCCTGAAAGCTTGGGAGGAGTGGAGCCAATTGTCTCCCAAATACAAACCGGGAGAGTGCGAATATAAGTGGCAGTCTTTCACAAAGTGGGGAATTACCATTAGAACACTCCACCAGCTTGCAAACTTTTCCCATTGAAAATGCAGAAGTAAATTGTCGCAGGCATTTACCGCTTACGCGACCTCTCTTTGAAGAATTAGAGGTCGCGTAATGCAAAAAATAGATGCGGAAACGCTGGAATTTGTGGAGCTACGTGAACACAATTTACAGCAAAGTTTCAAGCTGTTACCCTTTAACACAAACCTTGCTGAAGAAAGGGAAGTACAACAATTCCATCTACTCATGCAACAGTTGGTAATGGGATTGCCTGTAGAACCATTTCTAGAAACCTATCCGGAAATGGCTTACTGGGTCAGACAACTGCATCCAATAATCAGCAGTCCTACTCACAAACAATGCAATGTTAATAGAGGAAAGTTGATTGGGGAATGGTATTTAGTTGCTCATTATGACTTACTTATTCAGAAAAGAGAAAAAGTCATAGCCATAGCTGTAGATTGGAAAACGAGGAATGATATTTCCAAGAATGTCGAAGATTCATGGCAGACTCAACTAAAGCTATTTCTACTAGCAGAAACACAAGATACTCCCGCTGAAGATATCTCTATCATCTATTGTTTTGTTGGTGAAGATGAATTCCCCTGTCTTTACCAAATTAACTACAGCATAGAAAAACACGAAGCTTTTCTAAAAAGATTGGCAATGACTTTATCAAAATTACCAACTAATAGTAATGAAGAGTTTTTTTCACCAAACTCACATGTAGAACCCAGCGAATACTCATTGAATCTACAGAAGCTTTTCAGTGGTGAGATGACTGCTGCTGAATATCTTGAAACTGTTCCAGAAGTCGAAATCTAATCCTAATTAAAACAAATGAGTATTACTCGAATACAGCTAAATCCTGAAGGGTGGAATCTCAACATCCTATCAGCGAGAGTTGCCACAATCACAGATCCAGTAGGAAATCGAAAAGTTTCCTACTTCGGATTTGATACCAAAGAAAAAGCAGTGAAATTCCAACAGTGGCTCATAGAAAATGAACAATGCTCTGCTGCCAGTGTGAGAAAGGCAGAGCGATCGCTGATGCTACAGAAGTTGGAGACTTGCCAGAAATCCTCAATGGTATTTCCAGTAAGTCTCAATTGGAGATTCTAAGGGAAATATCTACGTCTTCCTGGGATGAGGAAGACATCAAGAAATTTGAACGCAGCGAAGGAAGATATGCCCATTGGAAATCTGTACTAAAGAGAGCAAACATTCAGAATTGGATGCAGGCTCAAAAAGCCATCACTGCACTCAAAGAGTTATACTCTCAACCTACTGAAGATCCGATTAAAGTACAAATTCGTCGCTTGGAAAGAGAACTAGTGGGGATGAAAATGCACGACTTCTTCCCTACTCCAAGTGTTTTATGCGATCTGCGCTTCGCAGCAGCGCTTCGCTATCGCCTGGTAAAGCTAGCAAAACTAAAACCTTAGAGAAAATGCTTGAGCCATCTGCAGGAAAGGGCGATATTGCCCAAGCTATTGTCAATCAGCACCCAGACATCCACTTAGACGTTGTTGAGTTTCAATCTGACTTGCGACAAATCTTGGAATTAAAAGGATTTAACATCATTGCTTGGGACTTCTTAACTGCTGTTGGCAAGTGGCAAGCAATCATCGCGAACCCGCCTTTCTCGGAATTCATAGAGCATACATATCATGCATATGAATGTTTAGAAACTGGCGGCATTCTTGTGACAATCGCTCCTGAATCTGTATTCTTCAGCAGCAAGCGAAAATTCAAAGAATTTAGAGATTGGATGAATTCTCATGACGCTTGGGATGAGAAAGTGCGCAAAGTCTGCGGGAGAGAGTACTCTCTCCCGCGAGCTTTGCCTGACGGCGCTTTTCTGGAGTCAACAAACCCAACTGGAGTATCGACTCGAATTATTGTAGTTAAAAAAGGTTAGAGAATGCTTATTATCAGAAAGACAGCATGGCAGGATCAAATCGAATGTCAGCACCTCATACTGACCTTCCGCCCAATTAGGTACTGGAAATACATATATTGGGCTTATTGGGGACCTGCAGAGAGTAGACTGTTGGCTATACAAACACCCTACGCAACTATTACTCTAAAAAAACATTGAGAAAAGTTGTAACAATGTTAGTTTACAATCTCATCACATATATCAAGACGGGAAATGGATATCAAACGTATATCCATCCCGAAATTGGGGAATTCGAGCGATACAAATTCCTTAACTCTGAAGAAGAATTACAGGATGCATTGAGTAAGTGTAGAAAGGCTGGATGGAGTATGGTAAATGCCACGAGCGTTGCTGCTCAAATGAATTCAATGGCTCGTGCAAAACTTACCAGATAAAATCGAAAACTTCTATGCCCATCTGCTCTAAGTACTTCCTAGAGCAGATGAATGCACAAAAGCAAAATAACAGGCATCATGAATGCGCTGTGCGCTAAATGCTTTGACATAAGTGCGGAGCATTCATCATGACTTATTGTTCATCCTTTTCAATAGAGGTGTGTGTAACTAAAATGCTCGCACATCTCAAACGCCGGAATAATTTCAAAATTAAAACATCATTTCACTTAACAAACCATGGAAATATCACGTTCATTCACAGCCAAGATTACTGATAGGGTTTACATCACAAATTACAGTAACAGCGAGGGCGATCGCCAGTTATGTTGCTTCATTGAAGATGGCGAAACTATCTCCCTGAGTTTCGGGGCGGATAGTACACAGAAACTAACTGAAACTATCCAAAACCTTCAGCAAATATATCAAATTCTGTGTGAGCGCCGTCAACTGCAAATAAAGAAAGAATTAGATTCGATTCCTAAAATCCCAGCTTTCTCTATCAATGAATATGACGAAATTGGCTTCTAACTGCTCTCAATTTACATAATTATCCATTTGAAAACAATGACTAAAGCAAGCAAACAACCCGCAGCGCAAGCCCAGGAAACTGCTACAATCCCTGAACCCATAGTACCCCAGGAAACTGCGCTAATCCAAGAGCCTCAGGAAAAGGATGAGTTCTGTTCTACGGAGTTCATCGATCCTGATGCCAAACTCCCGCGCATTCAAGCGTTGAGGGGTACATCTGCTGATACTTGTGGGTATTTCGTAGGTATAGAGCAGATGGCGTCTGCTGGTTGGTTGAACTTCGACGAAGAACAAATCATTACCTACATGTTTGAGGCGAGTGGCGAGCAGGAACAAGGGATTCTTCTTAAGAATCCTCGGATGCTGGTATGCCCGAAAACCCCAGTACTGGGGTTTGATAGAAAGCAGTCGCAGGAATTGAATAACACTGTCATTGTGGGAAGGTATGATCGTACAATGCGGGAAGACGAGAACATTGGAAATCTCCAGTACTACCAAGTCTTTCTGTTAGACGGAAAGAACCAGCCCTTACATCAGATTCCATTTAGTTACAAGGCTAAGGGAGCCAATCAGGCATCCTTCGCAAGTCACTGGCAGGAATTCTGTAGGCAATTGAATATCTGTCATGCAATTGTCAATGGTATCCCTGCTAAACAGAAGAATTCCATGTTCTACAGCCTTGGAGTGTTCTGCTTTAAGACGAGCAGAGAACAAGCTGGGGAGAAACAGAAAAGCTTTGCCTGCAAGGTGTCGGAACATGAAGTTCCGAGCTTGGAGAACTGGAAACAGTACTTCCTTGGATTCCAAAAAACAACGAAGCAGTATGTTTGGGATTCGTTTGAACCCAGTAAACCGTTGATGATTCCTGGGGAACCAGAAGTCCCGGCGCTTCCTCCTGCTACAGAGTAGTTCACTCTTACATCCAGTTCAGAAAGCTAATCAATCTGCACAGGGACACCCAAAGTCTCTGTGCAGACTTCTTTGTACCATGAAAAATAGAAAGCCTCAGCTGAATAAAAAGCAACGCGCTTGGATTGAAAGATTCAAAGTGCAATATCCCGAAGCGAAATTAATAGGAATTTACGAAGGTTTAGCCGGCGATAGCGAAGCGCAGATCGCATCGTTAAACTCGAGTGGATAGAGAGCCTACCACAAATTGTGTTGCCGGATTGTATGGACAGGGGTGTTGGCTGGATTCAGCATACTATTCAAGTTAAGTTACGAGTGTTCGGAGATCCCAAGCACTCTGCCCAATATCAGCGCAAAGTCTGGTCACGAGAGTACTCTCTCCCGCGAGCTTTGCACCTTGTTGCGAAGCTCTTGCGAGCGATCGCACTCTCCTATAATCAATCGTTCTCAACTATTATCAGTAAACAGTTATCAGATAACTGCTCCGGTCAAACCAGGGATTTTGAGCCGGATGCGGTAGATTCCCTTACCTGCTGTTATATAAAGTGTTTTATGGTTAGGATCACCCCAAGCCAAATTTGTTACTACTTCTGGCACCATAATCTTGCTTAGAAGTTGCCCTGTTGGAGAAAAAATCCAAACTCCTCCAGAACCGCTACAGTAGATATTGCCTTTGACATCCACCTTCATACCATCAGGTACGCCCTTATCTGTAGATCCTGATAACGCTGCAAAAATTTTACTATTAGCTAATGTCCCGTCTGACTTGACATCAAAGACGCGGATATTTAATTTCTCGGAATCATCAACGTATAACTTTTTCTCGTCTGGCGAAAAAGCAATTCCATTGGGACGTACCATCTCCTTGCTAAGAAGACTTAGTGTTCCATTCGGTTTTAAGGTATAAATACCGTAAAAGCCAAGTTCTTCCTTTTCTTTACTGATACCGTAAGGCGGATCTGTGAAATAAATGCTACCATCTAACTTAACTACAACATCGTTTGGGCTATTGAGGAGTAATAACAAGCTTTTCGCCTTCATCGGTTATTTCTAAAACGGTAGTACACACTTTAACTCAATGTGGTAACGTCCTGATGTGAAACAATACTCACTTTTTAATTAATTTCAAAAGTCCAAGCTTCTCTGGATAAACAGTTTCTATTTGGAACTTTTTTTGTGTTTTTAAACTAGTTTGTAATTCCTGGGATGTATTGAAT
>JAQYWN010000052.1 GCA_029379265.1 Rhizonema sp. NSF051 | reverse complement strand
GTTTATATAAGTTTTTCCACAGAATAAATGATAGTTTTCCACAGAAGCCTGTGATTTTTCCACAAGGTAATTTTTTCTTAATAAGTTTTTATAGTTCACTTAACATTAATTTTAGAAGAGAAGATATTGTGCTGAAGAGTGGGAAATGGAGAGTAGAGAACTGAACTATGAGTATTTCAGAAGTAGGGATAGTCCGTGTATCCGGTACTTTGTAAGTTGACCACACATTTTAAATGAAGAATAGCAACTTTCCAAACGTACCAGGTCTCGAATGACTGTCAGTATAATTTTTTAGGACGGCTGATGCTGGTTACTTTGATTTGATCGCTTAGTTGGCGAAGTGTATGTACCAAGCCTTGATTGGTTGCTTGTAGTTGAGTTATTTTTTCACAGCTATAAATCACCGTCGTATGATCTTTACCACCAAATTCTTCTCCAATTCTAGGTAAACTCAAATCCGTATGCTGACGCATGAGGTACATTCCAATTTGACGTGCCCAGCTAATTTCCCGGCGACGGGAATTGCTTTTAAGATCTTCAATTGAAATATCAAACACATCAGATATAATTCTCAAAATCATTTCTGGGGTTGCTTCTATCTTTTCTTTAGGTGGTTCTAAAACTGGTGCTATATTTTCTACACTCATAGACAAACCCCAAATTGAGATATAGGCGAGCGCTCGGATTAAGGCTCCTTCTAACTCTCGAATATTAGAAGTATAATTAGATGCAATATACTCGATAACATCTCTAGGTAAACGAATATTCTCGTATTCGGCTTTCTTCTGAAGAATAGCCATTCTCGTTTCCAAATCAGGTGTTTGAATATCAGCAATTAAACCCATCGAAAAACGGGAACACAGACGTTCTTGCAACCGGGGAATCTGGTTGGGAGGACGATCCGAAGCTAATACGACTTGCTTGCCTGCTTCATGTAACGTATTAAAAGTATGAAAGAATTCTTCTTGCGTGTATTCCTTGCCTTCGATAAATTGAATGTCGTCTACTAAAAGCACATCAGCCGCACGGTAATGTTCTCGAAAGCTTTGCATACTATCTTTGCGAATAGCAGTAATTAAGTCGTTGGTAAACTGCTCAGTAGAAACATAAAATATTTTGGCATCATAGCTGATCTCCAAGCGATAATGACCGATTGCTTGCATAAGATGAGTTTTCCCCAAGCCAACACCACCGCACAAAAATAAGGGATTAAATTCTCTTCCCGGATATTCTGCAACTGCTAAAGCAGCAGCGTGAGCCATACGGTTGTTCGCACCCACTACGAATCGGGAGAATACATACTTTAGATTTAAATCAGTTGTTTTCGAGCGTTTTTTAGAAACATTTTCAGCAGGAGTCGTTTGCTCTGGTATATTCCAAGAAACCTCTCTTTCCGGCAAATGAGATTCCTCACCTTTAGCAACAGTTATATGTATTTCTACAGGATGACCAACTATATCTTGCACTACATTAGCAAGAGTTTTTATGTAATATTTCTGTAACCAATTACGTGCAAAGGGGTTAGGAGTACAAATAACCAAGCAATTATTTTCCAAGCGTTCCGCACTAGCCGTCTTAATCCAAGTCTCAAAGGTGGGACGGGATAGCTCTAGCTGTAAACGCTCTAGAACTTGACTCCACAGACTTTCAATGGGTATTTCCATATATCTACCACCAATGCTAGCAATCGTCACAATAGAGGATGTAAAAGCACCAATCTAGCAGACTAAGGACTCAACCGGAAACAACCTTTTCAGGTGTCATCATTTTTATTCCCCCAGTAGACTAGATCTTATCCCCTGTAGATTTATATTAAGGATAAACAAAAGCACATGAAGATCACAGACTTTGAGCCAGAGACGAATACCAGGAATTTCCTCAGTGCTTCTATGTTTAACATGATACTGAGTGGACTAGCAATGGTTTGTCTTGGAGGTTGCTCAATAGCTGCTAATACCCTGGGGACAAACAGAACCGATGCTCAAAATCAAAGCCAAAATTTAACTCAAAAAAATCCAGAAACTGTCCCGTCTCCAGCTATTGCATTGTCCAATAAAGATTCTAATTTTGTAGTCACGGTAGTTAAAGAGGTCGGACCTGCTGTAGTGCGTATTGATTCTACCAGAACTGTAACTTCTCAAATTCCCGATGAATCTGGAGATCCATTTCTGGGGCGATTTTACGGAAACCGATCGCCATTACAATCCCAACAGCGTGTAGAAAAAGGAAGCGGATCTGGATTTATTATCAACGCTAACGGTCAGATATTAACAAATTCCCATGTGGTAGACGGTGCTGATGTTGTGACCGTAAAACTGAAAGATGGTCGGACTTTTAATGGCAAAGTCCAGGGAGAAGATCCGGTAACAGATGTTGCTGTTGTTAAAATTGATGCTAACAACTTACCTATCATAGCTTTGGGTAATTCTGATGTTATACAACCAGGAGAAGCAGTCATTGCGATCGGTAATCCTTTAGGTCTAAACAATACCGTGACTTCTGGAATCGTTAGTGCCACAGATCGATCTGGTCGTGATATTGGTGCTAGTGATGACAAACGTGTTGACTACATTCAGACAGATGCGGCAATCAACCCCGGTAACTCTGGGGGTCCATTGCTCAATTCTCGCGGTGAGGTGATTGCGATGAATACAGCTATTATCCAAGGTGCTCAAGGTTTAGGATTTGCCATTCCCATTAATAGTGCCCAGCGGATAGCTCAAGAACTCATTACTAACGGCAAAGTCGATCATCCTTATTTAGGTGTTCGGATGGTAACGCTGACGCCAGAAATTAAGGAAAGAATCAAGAGTAAACTGGATCTTAATCTCACAGTAGATAAGGGAGTTTTATTAATTGATGTTGTACGTGATAGTCCAGCTGATAAAGCCGGACTCAAAGCAGGTGATGTGCTTCAAAGCATTAACAACCAGCCTGTCACTACGAAAGAAGAAGTGCAAAAGCTCATCGAAAAGAGTCAGATAGGTGTTTCTTTACAATTACAAGTGCAACGTAAGGGGCAAAATATACCACTGGAAATTAAACCAGCACCTTTGCCAAGGAGAGTATGAAAGCTAACACTTTTAATGTATGAAGTTTGCTATTTTTTAAACTATTACGGAGACAAGGGGGAGTTTGTATGGCGGCAGAAATACTAACTATTATTGAATTAGGCAATCCAGTCCTGCGTCAAAAAGCGTCTTTGGTTGAGAATATTCAAGATGATCGTATTCAAAAACTCATCGACGATTTAACTGTAACAGTTACCAAAGCTAATGGTGTAGGCATCGCTGCACCTCAAGTAGCAAACGCAAGTCGTTTGTTCATTGTTGCCTCTCGTCCTAATGCCAGGTATCCTAAAGCACCGGAAATGGAACCGACTGCCATCATTAATCCCAGAATCCTCGGACATTCCACTGAAGTTGTTAAAGATTGGGAGGGTTGTTTGAGTATTCCAGGGATTAGGGGGTTGGTGCCAAGATATCAGGCGGTGGAAGTCGAGTATACTGACCGTCACGGCAAGTCTCAAAAGCAAGAATTTACTAATTTCGTCGCTCGTATATTCCAACATGAGTACGACCATCTTGATGGTGTCGTCTTTTTAGATCGGTTGGAGAGTACTTTAGACTTGATGACCGAGCAGGAGTACCAAAAACTTATGACAAATAATACTAAGAATGTAAATAACTCTAAAGAAAGATAGTTTATTAGGTACTATAAGCTATATTTAATCTATTGTTAACCTTTTGGCTGGATATTAGCTATCGGGTAAATGACCAAAACTACGAGTAGTATTGAGAGATTAAGTCCAAAGCTGCAAATCTCGAATGACTTAATCTCCCATCAGGAGTGCAGCAATGAAGTTGGTGAAAATATCAGTAATGCACCTGTTGAGTCAACAGTGCAGTCGCCTCTTGGTAGGTGGCAGATTGTCCATTCAATGACGGGGCGTATACGTATCCGTGCTACTGAAAATAGTCCAGACTTAGTATTAAAGACTATATCAGAAATTTTACAGCAGCACGATGGGGTGAAGGAAGTTTCCGTCCATGAGCGAACTGGCAGTTTGGTAGTTAAGTTTGATGAAAATAAGCTGTCATCTGTGCAAATTTTAGAATTACTTCAGCAAGGTGACATGAATCAACATCATTCATCTCCATCAGCCAGTAATACTGATCCTTTTGCTGCATGGAGATCCACAGATTTTTGGAAAGAACAGGGAATTTCACTGATACCCTTAATGACAGGGTTAGCGGTAACAGGGGGTTTAGGCATCAATGGATTGGTAGCGATCCCTGTTTACATGTTGACAGCAGATGCAACTCGTAGGATAATAGACTGCTTTGAGCCTTTTTCAACATCAGAATCAAATGCAAAGTCATCTCATGTTGAAGGAGAAAGCAGCAAGGGAAAAATACCAGTAGAGAACCGCTTCACCTCTCCTGCTACTGCCGATCTTCTTAAAGAAAAGAAGAATACTGAACTTACGAAGCCGCAAGAAATTGCATACACTGTTGTTCATTCTATTCCCGGACGAATTAGATTTAACGTACCTCGGATATCTCGCGATCAAGCTTATGCGCGGAGATTGGAAAGGCTTCTTAAAATCGATCCTCAAGTGACTAGTGTGCGAGTGAATTGTGATGCGGCTTCCATCGCTATCCTCCATAAGTTAGATGAAATCCCCATTACCCACTGGGTAAATTTACTTGAGTTAGCTGACGAAACGAGCCCACAAACAATTCCCATTGAGACGACAAGCGCAGAAACGCTTGCCCAGAAAGTCAGTGTACCCAATGAAGCTAAAGAATTAACAGAGACAACAAGATGGGTTGATTTCAAAGCACCTGCACTGTCTGCGGTTCTTGACTTCATCGCAAACTTTCCTTTAGATCCGGTTCCGGATTGAGAAGTAGTGGAGGACATCATGCCTGTTTCAACATCGCTAGCACTGCATTCAGGCAGAACACAAATTGTCACTGCAACGCAGACAACAAGCGTGGTATATAGTATTGCTCATGCACTTCCTGGGCGAGTCGGATTTTGCGTACCGAGAATTACTTTCGATTCAGAATACGAGCAACGTTTGCTGGAGTTACTTGCTTCAGAAAACTGGGTAACGAGTCAGTTCGTTAACAAAATTGCGGGATCGATTGTTGTTAACTACAAAATGGGAGTGATGTCAGATGCCGATATGCGATCGCATTTGGTTAATCTGATTCAAAGAGCAGGTGAAGTAGAAGTTGTGACTCAGCAAGTCAGTGAGATTCGTGAGAATTCATTGACTGAAATTAACTTGCAGTCAGCAACGAACGAAGAGGTATGCACTCACAATGCGATTGAAATTGTGGAAGTGAAAAATAATCCTGTGTCTTCTTTTGTAAGTCAGCCACCTATTGAGCGCCAGCCGCCACCTGCAAAAGTCGCTTATAGTATTGCTCATGCCATGCCGGGGCGAGTGAGGTTTCGCATACCACGAATTGCCTCAGATCCAAAGTATGTCCAAAGTTTGGAGGCATTACTCAAAGCTGATTCGGCAGTGACGAGTGAGCGAGTTAATAGTGCAGCAGCATCAATTGTGATTACCTATAAGACTGGATTAATGCTGGATGCTCAAAAGCAATCGAAAAGCACCTTTAATATAGCAATGTCGTATCTAGATAGTTTGATTCAATCTGCTAGTTGTCTAACGGGATCGCTCACATAGTTTGTAATTAGTGTGTCGTTAGCCCAGCAAAGTTCGCTTCAATAACAAAACTACAATATTCGGAAAAATGGCAAAAGAAACAGCGGTGCAACTCCCTCCGCCTCAAAATTTAGTTTCAAGTATTAGTACGAAGCAGAATCCTAAATTTACTTTAGCTGATGGAACTCACTACCCTTGCCCGCCTTCAGTAGTTGTTCATAGTATTGTTCATGCAATTCCTGGAAGGATCAGATATCGCATACCTCGTTTGCGTAACGATCCGGAATATGCACAACGCCTCCAAGTCTTGCTAGAGGCTGATAGTTCGACGATTGACGTGCGTGTAAAGCCTGCTGCTGCATCTTTAGCTGTGACTTATAAAGTCAGCAAGATTTCGGATGCTGAGACGCGATCGCTCTTGAGTCATCTGATTCAATCAGCAAGTGAAGTCATTGTTCTCAAACCCTCTCAATCTGCACTTAAACCAACTGATTCTGAGCAAAAATGGCCAGGCTTACCAATTTCGATTGTGGCACTGACTTTAGGAGTGTTAGGAGGACCATTGGGCTTTTCCGTTTCGCCAATTATAATGGCAGGAACGATTGCTATTGCTGCATTACCAGTGGCGATCCGCGCGTGGGAAGGTATTAGAGACGAACGGACACTAAATATTGACTTTCTAGATTTCATGGCGATCGCCATAACAACCTTGCAAGGTCAGTTTCTCACGCCGTCATTGATGCTAGGGTTGATTGAAATAGGCGATAATATTCGCGATCGCACAGCGCGTTCTTCTAAACTCCAAACTTTAGATTTACTAAATTCTCTCGGGCAGTTTGTTTGGGTGGAACGAGATGGCACTAAGGTGGAAATTCCCATTCAAGATGTACAACGAGGGGATACAGTCATCGTTTACCCAGGCGAACAAGTTCCCGTTGACGGGAATATTCTACGAGGTAAAGCGCTACTGGACGAGCAAAAACTGACTGGTGAATCCATGCCAGTTTTGAAAAGAAAGGGACAAGCCGTTTATGCCTCCACTTTGGTGCGAGAAGGACAAATTTATATTTTGGCGGAACGGACAGGTAACGACACGCGTGCGGGACAAAGCATTCAGTTAATGCAGCAAGCACCTGTCCATGATACCCGCATAGAGAACTATGCAATAAAAATAGCCCAAAGGGCAGTCTTGCCAACTTTGCTACTTGGAGGAGCAGTATTTGCCGTAACCCGCAATCCATCACGGGCTGCTAGCGTCCTCACTCTTGACTTTGCCACTGGTATTCGGGTATCTGTGCCGACAACAGTGTTAGCAGCACTAACCTACGCAGCAAGAAACGGAATTCTGATTCGCAGTGGCAGGGCATTGGAAAAACTGGCAGAGGTTGATACTGTTGTCTTTGATAAAACAGGCACGTTAACCAAAGGTGAAGTGACTGTGATTGCTGTAGAAAGTCTGAATCTAGCAATCTCCGCGCAACGAGTATTGGAACTGGCGGCTGCCGCAGAACAGCGTTTGACACACCCTGTAGCAGAGGCAGTAATCCGTTATGCGGAAGCACAGAACATAGAAATTCCTTCCCGTGGAAAGTGGGATTATCAACTGGGTTTGGGAGTTAAAGCAGAAATAGACGGACAGACTGTTTACGTGGGTAGCGAGCGCTTTGTACGTCAGAATAGTACGGGTTCAAATTCTGAACAAGATTCTCCGACTGAGTCTGACCGTTCTTCGGCAATTTATGTTGCCACTAATGGCGAAATTCAAGGTAGAATAAAGTATAGTGACATACTCAGAGAAGAAAGCCGCGAAGTCATTACAGCGCTGTTGACGGTGGAAGGTGTGGAAGTCCACATGCTGACTGGAGATAACAAACGCACGGCTAGCGATGTTGCTTCTGAACTAGGCATTCCCCCAAGTCATACCCATGCAGAAGCTTTCCCAGAACAGAAAGCAACGGTGGTTCGCCAACTGCACGAACAAGGCAAAACAGTTGCATTTGTTGGTGATGGGATCAATGACTCCCCAGCTTTAGCATATGCTGATGTTTCCGTATCCTTCGCCAACGGTTCCGAGATTGCCCGTGAAACTGCAGACGTGGTGTTGATGCAGAATGACTTGCATGGTTTATTGGAAGCGATCGCGATCGCCCGCAAAGCCAACGAGTTGATTCGGCAAAACACGGGTATTATTGCCGTTCCCAACTTAGCAGCAATGGTCATAGCAGTTCTGTTTGGTCTTAACCCCTTAGCTGCTACTCTAGTCAACAATGGTTCCACCGTAGTTGCAGGCGTGAATGGTTTGCGCCCAATTCTTAAGTAAAGATGCTTAGTTGTCTGTTGTCAAAAAGCACAACTTCTAACTTCTAACTAAAGAAAGCCTAATCCTTAGGTGGATGAGGCGAATATCTTCTCAGAGTTCAATAGAAAGTTTTAGTACAATTTTCACTCATTACAAAAGGTTAAGAATTATGGCACCAAAAATAGGTGATTTTGTTGAAGACGCTGGCGCACCTGGTATCATAGCTGGTATTGGTGCAGTACTTTTAGCACCTGTCCTCATTCCAGTGGTAGCCGGAGTGGGCAAACCGATTGCCAAGTCACTCATTAAAGGGGGAATGGTTCTCTATGAAAAAAGCAAGGGAGCATTTGCAGAACTTGGTGAGACTTGGGAAGACATGGTAGCTGAGGCAAGAGCAGAAATGGCTGATTCCAAGGATTTACCAATAGTTGAAGTTCATACTACCTCTACTAACAGTATATCTGAGAACGGGCTGTAGACTTGCCAATGCTTTTTGTTCTTTGGCTCAAGCTTAGAGAATACCTTACGTAATTCGTAATTCCATTGAATTGCGAATTACGAATTACGAATTTCAAGGGAGGAAATTTGCAAAGGTGTTGAAAAATGGTTATGGCAGTCTCACCCAGACGCAGACAAGTATGCAGCAAGCAACTTTAGCAAAAAGATCTGAACCCATACATACACGAGTTGTTAGTTCAACCCCAACACGCCTGCGGTTAAGAGTTGCACCCTCTCACCGTCAATCTGGGAAAATGGAAAGAATTGCCAGTGCGCTACAAGCGCATCCTAACATCAATCAGGTTCGGACAAATGTCCAAAATGGCACTATCACCATTGAACAAGATGGTGGAAAAGGTAGTCAGGAAAATGTTTTCGCCTCGCTAAAGGATTTAGGTATTATTTTTGGCGATATCGCGGAAGGAAAATCTGACGCGGCTGCAGAAGTCTCGAATGCAGTTGTTGATTTGAACAAGCGCGTCAGAGTATCAACTAATGGTGTTGTCGATCTACGCTTCCTTTTTCCATTGGGGCTTGCCAGTCTTGCAGTACGGCAGTTACTCGCCAAAGGGCTACAGTTAGAAATTATACCTTGGTACGTGTTAGCTTGGTATGCCTTTGATAGCTTTATTAAGCTGCACGCAACGAGTCAAATAAAATCAACAGGCGAGTAATATCAAGTTCGGATAAAGGCTTGTAAATCCTGAAGAACCCCACCCCGGTTTTGTCTGACGCCAAAACCTCCCCTCCCCGCATGCGGGGAGGGGTTTAAATATTGCGGGAACTACAACTAATTAACCGAACTTAAGATCAAAGATTCTGCTCTGCGTTCTTGCTCTCAGCATGTATTTTAATTTTGTGTATAAAAAAATAAATAACGACAATATCACCAATGACATTTATCTGTCTCGATTGAGGACTCAGATAGCTTCATCTGTATTCTCCGGAGTAAAATCAATTGTGATAACTGTAGCGTAGGGATCGAGGTCTGATTCTGGTACAGTAATCGTTAATTCCCCTAATGGATCGGGATTTAATAATGTATCTATAATTGCACAACGCTTTGTGTAGTCAAGTTCTGTTGCGTTAGCTAGAACTTGCACGGACTTCACTCTCTTAATCGGCACTCCGCGCACGGTGAAAGTATCATATGGTTTTAATAGTAAGTGTAAATAAACTCTGTTTTCCTTACGTGTTGAAGTTCCATAAAACTGCCAAGGTTCCAATCCAGGCTGCGTTTCCAGAATACTTTCACTATGCTTTGCCATCCATGTTTCCAGTACTGCCAAGCGTTGTACTAATTCTGGCTGAATAGTTCCATCCCCCATTGGGCTGATATTTAATAGTAAATTACCGCCTTTACCTGCAACTTCACAAAGTGCATGAATTAGCTGTCGCGCAGTTTTGAAGTGGGTGTCAGCCGGATTGTAGCCCCAACTTTCATTAATCGTCATGCAAGTTTCCCAAGCTGATTCAGGTGGCTGAGGTGGGATGAACTGTTCTGGTTTGAAATGGCCACGGAGTTGGCTCGTAGTGAGGGCATCCGAGTGCTAAACATTTTGATTGATGATGATGTAGCCGTGAAAGACAGCCTCTACACTCAGGGACGCCGTGGTGTGGGAACCACTGTACTCGCAGAAAAAATTTGTGGTGCAGCTGCAGAGCAAGGGTATGATTTGCAAAGAGTCGCTTCTTTGTGTCGGCGAGTTAACCTAAATGGGCGGAGTATGGGAATAGCACTGACTTCTTGCACAGTACCCGCTAAAGGGACGCCGACTTTTTCACTGGGCGATCGCGAAGTAGAAATGGGCATCGGAATTCACGGTGAACCAGGAAGGGAACGCATGAGCATCAAATCAGCCGATGAAATTGCCCAAATGCTTGCCACATCTATCATTGAAGATATATCCTACAGCCGTACGGTGCGGGAATGGGATGAAGAAAAAGAGGAGTGGGTGGATGTGGAATTAGTGAATCAAGCTTTTGAGAAGGGCGATAAAGTGTTAGCTTTCGTTAACAGCATGGGTGGAACTCCCCTAAGCGAACTCTATATTATCTACCGCCAACTTGTAGAAGTTTGTGAAAAGCACTCTTTGCAGATTGTACGTAACCTGATTGGTCCTTATATGACTTCTTTAGATATGCAAGGTTGTTCAATAACTCTACTCAAGCTAGATGATGAGATGATCCAGTTATGGGATGCACCTGTCAAAACACCAAATTTGCGCTGGGGAATCTAGGTTCGTAGTTGCGCTTCAGCGCAGAATTTAATTATATGAAAAAACAACAAATTTTGCAATGGTTGCAGGCATTTGCTACAGAGATAGAACAGAATAAAGACTATTTGACTGAATTAGATGCAGCGATCGGTGATGCGGATCACGGGATGAATATGAGCCGTGGCTTTCAAAAGGCGACAGCGAGCTTAGCAAGTGTCGCCGACAAAGACATCGGTACTATTTTGAAAACAGTCAGCATGACACTAATTTCCTCAGTAGGAGGTGCAATTGGTCCTCTTTATGGCACATTTTTTCTCCGTGCAAGTACAGTCATCACAGGTAAGCATGAATTGACTGAGGAAGATATGCTCGAGATGCTGCAAGCAGGTTTAGATGGGGTACTTCAACGCGGCAAAGCGCAATTAGGCGATAAGACAATGATAGATGTGCTATCCCCTGCTGTAACAGCTTTTAGTCAAGCTGTTGGAGAAGGTAAGGATATGCTTGAAGCAATGCAACTGGCTGTAGCAAAAGCTGAACAAAGTATGAAAGATACCATCCCAATGATTGCAAAGAAAGGGCGCGCAAGTTACTTGGGAGAACGGAGTGTGGGACATCAAGATCCAGGAGCAACTTCAAGTTATTTGATGTTGAAATGTTTGTTAGAAACGCTCTAAAGTCTTAGAGTATGAAGTTTTACAGTCATTTATTTCCGTAAGTGATCTGGTAAACCTGCCCCTACAGTCGCCAAAATCTAGTCGTAGGGGCAGGTTTTCTCGATTGATTTGATTGCTTTGTCAGTGATCTGGTAAACCTGCCCCTACAGTCGCCAAAATCTAGTCGTAGGGGCAGGTTTTCTCGATTGATTTGATTGCTTTGTCAGTGATCTGGTAAACCTGCCCCTACAGTCGCCAAAATTCAGTCGTAGGGGCAGGTTTTCTCGATTGATTTGATTGCTTTGTTAGTGATCTGGTAAACCTGCCCCTACAGTCGCCAAAATTCAGTCGTAGGGGCAGGTTTTCTCGATTGATTTGATTGCTTTGTTAGTGATCTGGTAAACCTGCCCCTACATTCGTCGGGGCGGAGATGAATTGTAGTAAGGACGAATGAGAAGATTAGCACCTTGTTCACTCTTGATGAGGTGCATTACACTTCGTTAAGAGACTATATACATACAGCAAATAACAGCATAGAGTAAATGAGTGAGTAAAAGCTTCTCAACAAAGTTGACGGTGTGCTGTGGTTGGAATTATCATTGTCTCTCACAGTTTTCAATTAGCCCAGGGAATACGTGATCTGGTGACGCAGATGGTTCAGGGTAAAGTCTCTCTTGCTGTAGCTGCAGGAATTGACGATCCGGATAACCCGTTAGGCACAGATGCCATGCAAGTCTATGAAGCGATCACCTCGGTTTACAGCGATGAGGGTGTTATCATCTTAATGGATCTAGGTAGCGCCTTAATGAGTGCAGAAATGGCGTTAGAGTTTCTTACACAAGAACAGCGACACAAAGTGCATTTGTGTGAAGCACCTTTAGTTGAAGGTGCTATGGCTGCAGCCGTTGCCGCAGCATCTGGCTGTAATGTTGAGCAAGTCATGGCTGAAGCCCGAGGAGCATTAGTCGCAAAAGCAACTCAATTGGGTATAATCATTAGTCAACCCTCATTAGTTACTAGTGAAGGACAAATGACAAATGACTTGGGACAAATCACTCATGAAATCCATATCGTTGTAAATAATAGGTTAGGATTGCACGCCCGTCCAGCATCTCGATTTGTCGCCACAGCAGCCCGGTTTCAATCTCAAATTCAAGTCAAAAATTTAACTAAGGGTACTGAAGCAGTCCGTGGTGACAGTATTAACCAGATAGCAACTTTAGGTGTACGTCAAGGACACGAACTTGCTATTACTGCTACTGGCTTTGATGCAAATGAGGCGTTAGCTGCATTGCAAGCGCTAGCAGAAAGCAACTTTGGGGAAATAGAGTTTGCTCACCCTGTCGCGCCTACTCAGCCCTCTCCCCTTTCTATCTCTCCTTCTCACCTCCAAGGAATCCCTGTCTCTCCAGGGGTGGCGATCGCACCTGTTTTCCTGCATCACTCCACTCCCATTATTATCCAGCAATATCACGTAGATGATGTAGAAGGAGAGTTGCAAAGAATACATATAGCTTTTCAAAAGGCACAACAGGAAATTCAAGCTTTACTCTCAGAAGCATCTACTCAAATTGGTGATGCAGAAGCTGCTATCTTTGATGCCCATCTACTTTTTTTAGAAGATCCAGTACTGATTGAGCAAGTTCACCAATGCATCTTTACACAGCATCTGAATGCTGAAGCTGCTTGGCAAGCGGTTATTGATGAGCTTGCGAACAATTACCGTCGCTTGGAAGACTCATATCTACAAGAACGAGTTGCTGATGTCATTGACGTGGGGCAAAGAGTGCAACGACTTTTAACGGGGAATGAGCCTTCACGACTAAACTCTCATGAGCCAGTCATTTTGATAGCATCTGAGTTAACTCCTTCTGATACCGCTAGGCTAAATCCAACACAGGTACTGGGTATTTGTACGACTTCTGGCAGTGCAACTTCCCACAGTGCCATGATCGCCCGATCTCTAGGGATACCAGAAGTTGTCGGTGTACCAAATGAGATATTACAGCTCGCAAATGGTACTCTTGTAGCACTGGATGGTGAAACTGGAGAGGTATGGATAGAGCCACACCCAGATATATTAACTACACTTAATACTAAGCGGGATGCATGGCAGGCTGCACAAAAGTTTGTGTTTGCAGGTACGCATGAGCCAGCAATGACTCGTGATGGTCAACGTATAAGTGTATTTGCTAATATTGGAAGTATCTCAGATGCCAAACTTGCTCTTACCTGTGGTGCAGAAGGTGTAGGACTATTCCGCACTGAGTTCCTTTATTTACAGCAAGCACATGCTCCTTCGGAAGAAGAACAATTGGCAGTTTATCAAGCAATTGCCCAAGTTCTTGATCAATGTCCTTTGATTATTCGCACCTTAGATATTGGCGGAGACAAGCCACTTCCTTACTTTGATATGCCGTCGGAAACCAACCCATTTTTGGGCTGGCGTGGAATTCGTATGTGTTTATCACATCCGGATATTTTCAAAACACAGCTGCGAGCTATTTGTAGAGCTAGTGCAGGAAACCAGATTAAGATCATGTTTCCGATGATTGCAACTGTTGAAGAAGTACAAGCAGCCAAAGTATTTCTGATGGAAGTACAAGCTGAACTACGTCAAGAAAATATCCCATTCGATGAAGCAATGGAAGTGGGTATCATGGTGGAGGTGCCCTCGGCTGTGACACTAGCCGATCGCTTAGCGAAAGAAGTGGACTTTTTCAGTATTGGGACAAACGATCTTAGTCAGTATGTCATGGCTTGCGATCGCACAAACCCAAGAGTTGCCTCTTTAGCTGATGCTTTACATCCCGCAGTACTGCATATGATTCAGCAAACCGTTCAAGCTGCACATAAAGCCGAGATCTGGGTTGGGTTATGTGGAGAAGTCGCTGCTGATCTAGACGCTGTACCGATTTTACTAGGATTGGGACTGGATGAGGTTAGTCTTAATCCCCAAGCAATTCCTGCATTTAAGTCTCGCGTCGTCGAGTTGACTGTCATGGAAGCGAATGCGATCGCGTCATCAGCATTGCAACAAGATAACGCCGCTCAGGTAAGAGACTTAGTTAGATCTTCTCTTCGCAGTTCTTAAGTTATATCAAATTTGCTTGTATCTGAATAATCAGAATACGCAGAGACTGACAATAATTCCTCGGCGATATCAGCTTTTCATCAATTAATAATCAAGCAACTTTGCTCAACAAACGCGTGAACGCAAAGCAAGAGACGCTTTTCATGCGTATCGCCAACAATCAGGGAAACATTTGTGCTAACTAAACACAACTTGTAAATCTAAAACAAACCCAGGTAAAACATCTTCTCCAGATAAACTTGTTGGATTATTCAACACTTCTGGTAGCTGATTAGCCCGATAAATTTCTACTTTTTTATTTTTTGTATCAATTAACCAACCCAAACGCAATCCATTATCGATGTATTCCTGCATCTTTTTGCGTAGCGGTTCCATATTGTCACTTTTGGAACGTAATTCAATCGCAAAATCTGGACAAAGTGGTGGAAAGGAGTCTTGTTCTTCTGGTTTTAATGTATCCCATCTGGCTTGAGTCACCCAAGCTGCATCAGGAGAACGTTCTGCACCATTGGGAAGTCGGAAAGCAGTGGAGGAGTTAAAAGCAATACCAAGTAAGGATTGGCGGTTCCAAAACCAAAGTTGTCCTTCAATATCTATATTACGCTTACCTGTATTTCCTCCCGTAGGGGGCATAATAATCAATTCTCCTGTAGCGGTTAGCTCTAGCTGTAAATCTCGGTTAGCAGCAGCGAGGAGTACGAATTGCTCTTCTGAGACTTTTAGGTTTGCGGGGATGTTGAGAGACAAATTGCTCATAGACAATTAACAAAATATATATTGAAGAACCAAGTTCTCACGCTATTTGCCAAATTTTAATTGTGCGATCAGAACTACCACTAGCTATAAATTGATTATCTGGGCTAATAGCAATACAATTCACCGCTTCTAGATGTCCGGTGAGTGTTTGTAATAATTCTCCAGTGTATAAATGCCAAATCTTTATAGTTTTGTCAGCACTGGCACTAAAAAGGATTTGTCCATTAGGACTGATGACTACTGATTTTACCTCATCTGAATGCCCTGTTAGTGTATGCACGACTTTACTTGTGTCTATGTGCCAAATTTTAATAGTTTTGTCACTACTACCACTTACCAGAATTTGCCCATCAGGAGAAACAGCGACTGATTTCACCTCACCTGAATGTCCGTTGAGGGTGCGTAATGGTTCTCCAGTGTGTGGATTCCACAACCGAATTTTGTTGTCGCTACTGCCACTGATCAGGATTGTCCCATCAGGGCTAATCACAGCAGCATTAACTACAGATGAATGCCAAAGGGTACAGATGCGATCGCCATTATGCAAATTCCAAATCTTAATTTTATTACTACCAGAGGCAAGAATTTGTCCATCCGAACTAATTGCCACGCAGTTTACTGGTTTTTGATGCCCTAAGAGAGTATGAAGTAATTTTCCTGTGGAAATATGCCATACCTTGACATTACTTCTAGGGCTGTCACAACTGCCAACAGCAAGAAGATTTCCATCAGGGCTGACAGCAACCGATGAAACCTCTGCCAAACTCTGACTTAGAGTGCGAATCGCTTTGCCAGTATTGACATTCCATACCTTTATGGTTTTGTCTACACATCCACTAACTAAATTTTGTGCATCCGAACAAATAGCGATTGATGAAATTTTGCCGGAATGTCCAGTGAGCGTATGCCTAAGGGAAGCACATTCTTGTTGACATTGATGTTTGAAGCTGGCGATCGCATTTAAAATCTCCTCAACATAACTTATACTTTGACAATCACCAACAGCCAGATAATATTCTCTCAGCTTTTCCACATATTCCTTGTCTTCTACTCCTACTGCTGAGCGCATCGCCTGTAGCGGATGACTTAATTGCTGTTGCGAGATTTGACGCAGTTGCAACCATGTTCTTACAGAATAATCTACCTGCTCCTCTGCCAAAGTGCGATCGCTTAAGTGTGATAAACTCTGGGCTAATTGCAAAGCCATCTCAGGAATCCAAGAACGCCGCTCTACTTGTAGGGCTTGGTAAACTTGTTGATATCCTATCGCTATTTTTTGTACTGATTGTATATCCGTAGCATCTTCGATCATACTTGGCAGTAACTCTGGAAGTAGAGGCGCTACATCATGATGAATCAAATGGAAAATATCTGCAATCCAACTTGCTGCTAAAGTGTGACCAGTAATCAATACTTGGCACAAAGTTTCAATATCCTGACGATTGACTTTATATTTTAAAGATAACTTACTAATATCAATTCCCTTTTTTTCCCATTTCTCAGCTTTTTCAAGTGTTGCCAAATTGAAAGCATTATCTTCTCCGAAATTGTTAATTTCTTCTATACTTTCTCCCATTTCAATAAGTTCATTTCTAATTTTTCTCCACTCTAACGCTCTATTCTTTGCTGATTCCTCAACAATTTCTTTATAAGGGAGTCGAGAAATTGTTTGATAATAATAATTTTCTTGTCCCATCCCCCAATAACCAATGCGAAAATTCAAGTAATTTCCATCAGCTTCTGACTCTAAAATCAAAATAGGTTCTGTTTTCAAAATTCCAAACAAAGCTTTGATACTTGATTCACTGTGGAAACGCTTACTATCCCATGCCCCTGCTAAAAACTCTGTTGGTCTAACCGGATTGTGTAGAGAGTAATGTTTGTTGAGAAACTCTCGCAACCCTTCAGCTAACATTGTCTCAATTTCTGAAATTTCTTCTTCCTCATACTCAAATTTATCAAACTTGACTTTAGGAGGGGCAAGGAAAATTTTTAATGGCTTGCGTATATTGTTAGTAGTATCTAATATTTGTGAAGGAGATAATCGTAAAGGCCAGTTATCAATAATTTTCTGAGATTCTGGTAGTTTGAGTGCTGTTTCTCTCTGGTATGCTACTATTTTTAATTGCGTTTGATGAGAGACATCAGCTAGTTGCTGTTGCTGTTTCTTCCGTTCAAACTCTCTTAGATGACTAATACTATTTTCAGCTTGGATAAAATCTTCAGTTTCTTGATGATACTGGTATTGAAGTGTCAATGGGCGCGCTTCAAGATTCTTTTGCACGATATTTGTAATGACAGGTGCAAATTCCAGTATCAGTTCAATGAGTAATTTTAAACCTGGATCCATACAAATATGGTTTTAGGGAATATATATTAGAGATAGGAGCGAAAATTAATTATGCGTTCGTTGAAACCCTTGGTAGGGGCGAACAGCCGTTCGCCCATACATCATTTCTGGAGATGTCTATTAAATAATAGCAATTTTACCGACGTTATCGCTTGTTTTAAATTGCATCAACACTATCATTAATCGTTATATCATTGTAACAAATGATGAGTAACTACTGAAAACTATTTCAATAAAAGAAAATTAGAATTTAACTCCTAATTGTCCGTTGAATCCTCTAACAGAATTATAACCAAGACCAAAAAAAGTGTTCTTAGTGACACCAACCTGAACGCCTCCGGAAACGGCAACACCTTTATCCTCTGAATACAGTCCCAACCCGACATAGGGTGACACCAAGGCTCAGATCTTGCACCTGGAAACTTCAATGTTAATTCCTTGACTAAGTGCTAGGTT
>JAQYWN010000519.1 GCA_029379265.1 Rhizonema sp. NSF051 | reverse complement strand
GAATATACATATAGTTTAAAGAAGAACGGATAAAGGGCATTTTAAAGGCATAATTTATAGCTACAAAAGAAAAATCCTAAGTAATTATGCTGTGTATTAGTTTAGGGTGCGGAATGTGGGATATATCACTTCTTCAACCGGGGCATCCAGTTGTAAGGCAGTGTTTTAATCAAGTCAATACTGACGATATCGCTACATCGCTCTGTAACAAGTATGAATTTCTTCACAAAACGACATAATTCTGTAAGATTAAGAAAGGTAATTTCTGCGTTTGTCTACAAAAAGGTACGTCTCAATCTCATGCAACTGAAGCTCAGTGCATCTCAACTTCCCTTTGGCTCGCTCTTGCTAATTGCACCTTTCTTCCTATGGGGTACGGCAATGGTAGCAATGAAAGGAGTGATACCTCAAACCACACCCTTATTTATGGCTGGAATGCGTACACTACCAGCAGGGGTGCTTATTCTTGTAGGAGCAGCATTGATGGGTAGACAGCAGCCTAAGGGTTGGAAAGCATGGCTGTGGATTACCTTCTTTGCCATAGTTGATGCGGCGCTGTTTCAAGGCTTTTTAGCAGAAGGATTAGTCAGAACAAGCGCAGGGTTAGGATCTGTGATGATTGACTCTCAACCCCTAGCTGTTGCACTGCTGTCGTGGTGGTTATTTAAAGAACACATTGGTGTGTGGGGATGGCTGGGACTGGGATTGGGAGTCATAGGCATTAGTTTAATTGGTTTGCCTGATGATTTAATCTTCGATCTTATATCTTTTCGTACTCCCCATTCCCTACTCTTGACTTCCCACTCCCTACTCGAAAGTGGCGAATGGTTAATGCTACTAGCTTCTCTCAGTATGGCAGTAGGAACGGTAACAATTAGATTTGTCAGCCACCATGCAGATCCGATCACTGCTACAGGATGGCATTTAATTCTGGGTGGATTGCCTCTGTGGGGTCTTTCGTCAGTTGTCGAATCCCAGCAGTGGCATAATCTCGTGTTGTTCGACTGGGTGGGTTTGGCTTATGCTACTGTATTTGGCAGCGCGATCGCCTACGGATTGTTTTTCTATTTTGCCTCTAGCGGCAATCTCACCAGTCTGAGTTCTCTCACCTTCCTCACACCCATATTTGCCTTGATATTTGGGCATTTATTACTTAATGAAGTCCTAAGTCAACTACAGTGGATAGGAGTGATCATAACTTTAATTAGCATTTATATAATCAATCAGCGCGATGCCTTGGCACATACAGATTAGCTGGGCAGTGTAGACGAACAAATGACTTCACAGCAACCAGTGTTAGAAGCATCTCCTATTCAAGAGAGGGTGTAAGCCTATAATGGGGAACTTACGACTTTAAACAATCGACAACTACCTATCATATAGCAGTCCTAAATCATTTGTGGGAAAGAAGCCAGGCTAAAAAGCCTATAAATACGTACTTTTTGCCTACGTATTTTCTCATAATTCAATTAGGATTGATATATATTTGAGTCTAAGTAGTGGTTAGGGTGTATCCTTACTTTTTTCTTTTCTAGAAAAAAACCTAACATTGAGTCAGCTTAAAGTTATCTTTGTATCGGTAACTTCCAACGCACGTCCTGGCTGAAAATTTTTATATGAGGCTAAGATATTCCTCTATTATTATGATCACCTGCCTGACTCATCTGGGTGTTGACGCCAGTAGAGCAGGTACACCCACACATGACCAAGCAAGCGAAAGTATTAGAAAACTGACGTTTGCTAGTTCCACAGATACTCAAGAGCAGTCTATTCTTGAACTTGGGAGTACAGGTGTAGACGTCAAGGTACTGCAAACCCGACTGAAAAAGTTAGGTTACTACAATGGTGAGGTAGACGGACAGTATGGCGAAAGTACGCGCTATGCTGTCGCTAAGTTTCAGCAAGCAAAGGACTTGATCGCAGACGGAATTACTGGTTCTCAGACTATCAATCGCCTGCAACAAGTGGCGGTTAAAAAAGATACGCCTGCAAGTATCACTCCCATTGTAGAACCAACCAATGCAATCCGAAACAAGCCTTCTCGAGGTTTAGTCTGGTGGTCACTTGTTGGTGTCGGAGTTTTAGGAGGTATAGGCGCACTGCTGCATTTTGTCAGCTGGCTTTTGAAACTCAACGAAAGACCGCACACCCAAACCGCAGACACGACAACGTCTCATCAAAACGATCTTAACCCAGTTCTAGGCACAACGAATAACCCGACAACACCACCACCTACAGAATTGCTACCACCAGAAGCAACTTCTCGCCTTACCAAAGTCAATATTGTTGACGAATTGATCGAAGATTTACGCAGTTTTGATCCTACACAGCGACGGAAAGCTATTTGGGATTTGGGGCAGCAGGGAGACTCACGAGCAATTCAACCACTTGTGGAGTTGATGATGAATGCAGATTCTCAACAACGCAGCTTAATACTGGCAGCTTTATCGGAAATTGGCATCCGCACGCTGAAACCAATGAACCATGCATTGGCAATCTCCCTGCAAGATGAAAGCTCACAAGTCCGGCAAAATGCCATCCGCGACCTGACTCGCGTTTATGATATGATGGCTCAACTCAGCCAGATGTTGTCTCATGCAGCACATGACCCTGATGCTGAAGTACAGGCAACGGCACGATATGCTCTTTCACAAATGAATCGTATTCGTGCTTTGCCTGATTCCGAAACACAGGAAGAAATAGGAGACAACGAAAAAGGATAATATCGTGGAGGCTGACAAGGGAGAGGTTTTCAGCCAGCAGCAATTAAACGGACACAGATATCATAACCGTCTGGAAAATTTCTCAGAATGCATAACAAGCAACACTTAAAAAAAAATATTATTCCACCGCCTTTAAAACCTGGTGACCAATTACAGGTCATTGCCCCTAGTGGTGTCTTGCGAGAAATGGAAGCTTTTGAGGAAGGGGTAGAAATTTGGCGATCGCGTGGGTACCAAGTAAAAATCATTCCAGAGATAGTTGACAAATGGGGATATTTAGCAGGAGAGGACGAAAACCGTCGCCGTCAGCTAGCAATGGCATGGAAAGATCCCGAATGTCGCGGTATCCTGTGTGTCAGAGGTGGTTATGGTAGTACACGTCTATTAGAGAATTGGACTTGGGGGGGAGAACAGGAGGCAGACGGACAAGGAGATAAGGGCGACTTGGAAGAGTATTCTCTTACTACTTTACAGCCTCACTCTCCACAAACCAACGCCACTTACGGCACTCGTTCGGATACCCGCTACGCAGTGGCTCCTCCTTATTCTCCACAAACCAAATGGCTAATCGGCTTTTCTGACATCACGGCTCTACTTTGGAGCCTTTATAATGTAGGAATTTCTGGTGTTCATGCGCCTGTATTGACAACTCTTGCAGCAGAACCAAATTGGTCGCGGCAACGATTGTTTGATTGGGTGGAAGGTCGTTCTCTCCCACCTTTACAAGGTTGTGGTTGGGGAGGGGGTGTAGTAAATGGCACTTTACTTCCTGGGAATCTGACAGTAGCAACCCATCTTTTAGGCACGCCATTGCAACCAAGTTTTGATAATGTAATTCTTGCCTTAGAAGATGTGACAGAAGCGCCTTATCGGATCGACAGGTTACTAACGCAATGGCGGATGAGCGGAGCTTTGCAAAATGTCCGGGGGATTGCATTGGGTCGCTTTAGTCGTTGCGAACCGCCACCGAAAATTCCCAGTTTTACTATTGAAGAAGTTTTGCGCGATCGCTTGGGTGATTTAGATATCCCTATTGTTTCTAATTTGCCTTTTGGTCACGACGGAGCGAACGCAGCTTTACCAGTAGGTATGACCGTAACTTTAGATGCCGAGCGGGGAATATTGGATATCACCTGATCATAGGTGACTGCTTTAATATGTTTCCTTGGGCTGGAGTTCTTAAGCGAACATATTATAACTTATAATAACTAAGTGCTTATTAATAAGTGTAAGATTATCAGGAAATAATTGCATGACTAAAAAGTATTTGACTAATACATTTTTAAAAATTGAAGATTCTCAGTTATATGCAATTTTTGCTTGGAGTCAGAGAAAAGCAGAAATTCTTTCGTTCCAGTCGTGGTTAACTGTACTGGAAATATTTGCTCACGAACATGATTTGGAAAAAGCCTATCAAATATTTCTCGAAACTAAATCAGCGCCAATAGCGGAGAAAGTTATTATAGAACTGGATAAATATGAGAATCTAATCAAAGATGCTATAGTGCTTTTGGCAGATGGCAGCCTCACAGTTTTTGGCAAAGGATTTCGGAGCTTTATTGAAAAAGAAATGCAATTTGAACTGGGTACATTAAGTCGAGAAAGTTACCAAGTTCTTCGGCAATTATTTTCCAAAGTTCAATTAGAGGATGATTTGGAGTCTGTTGAAAATATAGAACAGTTCAGTCAATTAGTAGAGCGTCTAGAAAACTTAGGTTTAATATCGCCTGCTACAGGTTCAATAGATTGGGGTGACTTGAAAAAAACAGTACCTATCTGTCAAGCATTTGGATTGACAAGAGGAACTCCTGTTGATAGATATTATCTGCGAAAATTCATTGAAGAGATCCAACCTCAAGTGCGTGGAAATATTCTGGAAATAGGAGGAACGCCAAAAGATAAAGATTTCTATCAAATAGAATCAGATTCCTCATATGTGATTCTTAACTTAGAATCAGGACCGGGAATAGATATCGTTGGGGATGTTCATGATGTATCAGTGATTAAACCAGAATCTTTAGATTCGATTATTATCTTTAATGTTTTAGAACATTGTTATGCACCTTGGATAGCAGTTGAAAACATCCATACTTGGCTAAAAGCAGGTGGTAAATGTTTTGCAATGGTTCCAAGCGCCATCAGAGTGCATGCGACTCCAGTCGATTATTGGCGACCTTTACCTGATGCTTTTGCGTGGATGTATAGAGATTTCTCTCAGCACAAGTTATATGTTTATGGCAATCCAATAACTGTTATTGCCAGCTATCATGGTATTGCAGTGGAAGAGTTAACTGTAGAAGAATTAGATGCTTTTCATCCAGATTATCCCGTAGCAACTTGTATTGTGGCTGAAAAATAAACTTAACTTTGGGTTTGCGTATAGTACACATGTACAATGCGTAAGTCCTATACTCATAACTCATTACTCATTTATTTGTAAGCTGGGCACTGCTTACCAATGGGAAAATATTAATTTTATTAGATTAAGTACGCATAATCGCTTACGATAAGAGTAGAGAGTGCAAATCTAACTTATGCCAAAACGAATTAGTGTAGCTACACATTTAAGCATCAGTGAGCTAGAGCAACGTTACCGCAGTGCGAAGGATGGGGTAGAAAGCCGCCAGTACCAGATTATATGGTTACTGGCACAAGGCAAGAAAACTGAAGAAGTGGAAAAAATAACAGGATACAGCAGAACATGGATGTATACATTGGTCAAAAGGTATAACGAGTTAGGCATTGAAGGATTAGGCGATCGCCGACAGTTTAACAAAGGTTCACAAGCGCTTGTGGATGATATTCATCAGGCACAGTTATGGCAGGTTTTACAAGGAAACGCCCCAGACGGAGGATTGTGGAATGGTCGTAAAGTCGCCGATTGGCTGACTAACTTAACCGGGAAAAAAATTAGCCGGCAAAGGGGATGGGAGGCTTTACAGCAAATGACGTTTCGATTACGAGCACCTCGTTCAAATCACACATAAGTTGACTCAGATGAACGGCTTAAAACCGCTCATCTACTCTTCAGAAATTTGATGATAGTGTCAGGACAAACAGACGCTTTTTCGTCCTTCTCCTCTCCCTTTGGGAGAAGAGAAGAGAGATCGCTAACGTTTAGGACTCACTAGTTATTCGGTATATTCATGTAACAGAAGATGAGGTGCCAATTACAAATGTCAAGTAATACAATTTTTGACCAAATTCCGGAAGTTTCAGTCATATTATGTACTTACAATCGAGCAAAATACTTAAAT
>JAQYWN010000518.1 GCA_029379265.1 Rhizonema sp. NSF051 | reverse complement strand
ATGTTCGGTCAATGAGTTATAAATAAAAGATAGGTTCGTAGTTGCGCTTTAGCGCGCTCAAACTATTAAGAGCGCTAAAGCGCAACGACAAACATTACAAGTGTTCAACCGAACATGATATAATACGTATATTGTCGGGTTTCTCACTGTCATGGCGAGGAGCATGATTTGGAAGAGATGATTTGTGGCAATACATAGATCTGGTCTTATGTCTTGACTCATAATGATAATCTTCCCCAAGTCCTCAGTATTCGTTTGTAGCCTTTTGCTTTGAGGCTCCACTCCCCATTACCTTATTTACAAGCTGCTAAGGCAAGTGCAAGTTCCTTGGCAGTTTGGTAGCGATCGCGTGGTATCGGTTCTGTCACGCGCTCAATGACTTCTCGCAATTGGGGAGTGATGGTGGGAATTTTGACCACATCAAATCTGAAACTTCGTCCTTTTTGGCGGTAAAACTTGAAAGGGTTTTCGCCACTGAGGAGAAAAATTAGCGTCGGTCCGATAGCATAGAGATCAGATTGAGTCAGTGGTTGTCCGCGTTCTTGTTCCGGGGCGCAATAACCTTCTGCCCCAATGCGAGTTCCTGGCGCGGTACCAATTTCCTTGACAGCACCAAAATCCAGTAAGACTATACTATTGTCATAATTCCGCACCATGAGGTTGGCGGGTTTGATATCGCGATGGATCAAAGGTGGAGTCTGAGTATGGAGATAATCTAAAACATAACAGGTTTGAATCATCCAGGCGATCGCGCCTTTTGGTGTCACTGGACCTTTAATATAAATAAGCTTTTCTAAATCTTGTCCGTGGATAAGTTCCATTGCCAAGTACTTTTTCCCTTGTTCGACAAAGAAGTCGTAATACTTGGGAATTCCTGGATAGTCGAGAGATTTAAGAGTATGTGCCTCTCTGGCAAATAATTCTTGGGCTTTGGCAATATTTGCCATATCCGCATTCATTTCCTTCAACACCAGGAGTTGGGGAATTCCTGTCATTTTGCCAGCATCCCAAGCGAGATAAGTCGTCCCCATACCTCCTTGTCCCAAAGTGCGCAACACCTGATAGTGACGAATGGTTCGTTGTACTGAGATCGGTTGACCGCAGTGAATACAAAACAAATTATTCGGACCGTTTCCTTGATGGGTGCAAGTATTAAGTGAGGGAGGTTGTTGTGGCGCAGTTTCCACAAGATTTTGAAACTTCAAAATTGGACCTCCCTGTGCCAACTGTAGCAGGCAATTATCCGGGAGTTTCCGTTGAGTGACTAGAACACCATCCAGGAAAGTCCCATTTGTGCCTTGACTGGTTATAACCCAAGAACTGCCCTGAGCAGAATTAATTTTTCTCAGTTCTAAATGATACCGGGAAACCAAAGTATTATTGATCACAATCTGATTATCCGGCGAACGACCGATCCGAATGACTGATTCGTCCTCAAGACGCCACTGCTTCAGTTGTGTTTTTTTTTGCGGTTCCAATAGAGTCAGCGTGATCATAACAAAGAGTTAGGAGTTAAAAGGAGCCTCGGCGCGGAATGAAGAATTAGGAGGTGCGGAGTGAAAAACAGTATTGGACTTGCTCCTGATTTTCTAACATTCCGCGCCTCCTGTAAGGGCTGGTTTGAAATAAGATTGCATGTAATCAGACGTTACGTAGATTAAACTCGCGACACTGGCCTCCTGTAGGGGCGGGTTTTGTCAAATGTTGTGTTTGCTTTTATCATGTTTCTATTCAACCTGTGCCTCCTATAGGGACAGGTTTTGTCAGATGTTGTGTTTGCTTTTATGAAGTTTCTATTCAACCCGCCCCTACTTGCTCCTAATTTCCTGAGACTCCCTATTTCCCTCCTTCCACATGTGGTCGTACTTCTGCGCGAATAAGTACAGCTGTAATATTGTCATGACCATTGTAATGGTTGGCTAAATCAATTAATTCTATGACGCCGTCTTCTAGATTAGCGCTGGAACTTAGTAGGGATTCTAAGTTAGGCGTACCGTGGCTTTCTAGTAAATCATTATCTGATAAACCGTCGGAAGCCAGGATGAAAAGGGTATCTTCATTGATTTTAAAAAACTGCACATCGGGAAAGATAAAGTTTTCGTCGCGGGGACCTAAGGCTTGGGTGAGTTGGTAAGCATCCGGACGGGCATAAGCGACTTCGGGTTCAACTCCTCGAGAAATTTCCCGTTGACCGACTTCATGATCTATGGTGATTTGTTTCAATCCTTGCTTGCGAGTTAGACTGTAAAGGCGGCTATCTCCCACATGAGCTACAGCAACTCGCGTATCTTGAATTAAAATCATCACGAGCGTAGTCCCCATCCGCCCGACACCAGAACGAGCATCTTGTTGATTGAGATCGTAAATCTCTTGGTTTGCCTGCCGCACCGCTTCACGAATCTCCGCTTCTGTTGGCAGTTGGTTGGAAACCCAGTGAGTTTGAAAGTACTGCCGCAATTTATTCACTGCCAAGGCACTCGCAACTTCACCACCTGCATGTCCACCCATACCATCACAGAGAATATACAAACCCCTCGCCTCTACAGTACGACTGCTGGGCAGTTCCACCTTCTCAACTTGGGTTTCAATGCCATAGTAGTCTTCATTGTGATCGCGTTGTCGCCCAACATCGGTAAGTCCGACATTTTCTAAGCTAATTAACTGCATCGGCAAAAGAGCCGTTGGCAAAGTTTCAACTTTTAAAGGACTTTGTTCTTTGTCATCTAATTGCAATGTCGTCGGCGAGGAAGTCCTGATTTCAGGTACGGAGGTGATCCCTTGCAAATCGTTAGCGATCGCCTGCAAGCGCAATTGTAACTGCGACACTGTCTGAATCTGACCCACTTCCACTTCCCCCAACAACTGCACCATCGCACCGAATTGGGTACGTTGAGACTGTCTAAAGAGTGCTTGCCAAATTCGTCCCAAAGTTTTGATTGACGGCTGCTCTTCCGGAGGAACTATTTGCGCTTCTGTTTCTCTTGATAATTGAGACAGTGAAATGTTCTCCTTCTTTGATTCCACATACAACCGTTGTAATGCCACCTTCTGGTCTTCATCCAATCGCAGATTCGACCACTCCAACAGACTTTGACGACAGTTCACTGTTTCCAGAAGTACCCAGAGTTTGGTCATCTGATAGAAGCAGTGTACAATCTGTAAGGATGAGATACTGTCGTCATGCCACAAATCCAGTAAATGCTGCCAATTTGAACGGTCTTCCAGAAGAATGACCTGTACATTATCTTTCTGCCATGCATCGTGAATTTTGGGTATTCCTTCATGAAGCTGGGATTGGAGAAAAATATAAGGTATGGCAAGACTTGGTATTCTACTTGCCTCTGTTGACGGCATTACCAGAGACTGTTGCTTATTTGCTATCATCACTTCCAGAGGTGATACTTGATAGGGCTTGCAGTCTAAAACTCTCACATACACCTCACCAGTATCACCAATCTCCTCTATTGACTCTAGCAACTGATAACGGTACTGCGAGTCTAAAAAAGAACCTGCATGTAATGAAGTCGAACAAGACAAGCAGACTGGGGGAGGTTGCGAGGCGGACACATTTTCACTCTCCTCCGCCATTGAATCTACAGTTGCTGTAGTCACAGGAACCTGATCTATAGGTGAGTCGTCCACCGTAGGCGAATTAATTCGTGAAACCTCGTGTGGCACCGTAGCTTCTTCTGGAGAGAAACCCTCCACCGAACTACTTGCTGTCTCACTGCCTCCTCCAACCTCCACTTCATGAAGAGCCTCCCCAACTTCAACAGTGGTAATTATTGTCCACCAAACTGTTCCGCACTCTGCACCGCAGTTATCACAATGATGTGTATTCACTGCTACCATTATACCGCATTGAGGACATGCCCTGGATACCAGGGAAGTACCACAGTTTTGACAAAACTTATTCTTATCTGAGTTTTCAGATTTACACTGAGGGCAAATCAGCATTGTGGAAGTTCCTTCTTTCCCATTCCAAAGTGCTACAATCTAGCAGCCCTTGCTTGCATTAGACATACAATAAATTGTAGTTTTACAAGTGTATTTTGTGGCAATCGTCATTGTTACGTAAAATAACTAAAAATTCCAGATTTTGGCAAACTAAGTGCTGATACTAGGTTGCCATCAAATATAAGCTTACGTGCATTCATTAGCATATATCTTTAGATTTTAGGTTACTCTTGTGAAGGAGACGGAATAATGGTACACAGGGAGGACGGAAGATTTGTCTGTATCAAGAGCGTTCCTGCATCCTCTTTTTCTACTCCCTACTCCCAATTTCTCACTCCCCCTCTTCCCAATGGTAGTAGAATCGTAAAGTAAGTACAGTCTAACTTACTTTCAGCCTTAATTGTTCCTCCTAAGTGCTTAATGAGTTTTTGGACAAGTGCTAGACCTAAGCCTGTACCACCTTGTTTGCGAGGGTCATTACTGGGAATACGGTAGAATTTGTCGAAGATACGTGGTAATTCACTTGCTGGAATTTCCACACCAGAATTAATGACCTGTAATTTGATGCAATCGCATTGTAATTGGGCAGTCACGGTAATATTTTCGCCTGGAGGGCTGAATTTGCAAGCGTTGGTAAGTAGTTCTATTAAGATACGTTTTAGACTGAATGGATCGCAGACGAGTGCTGGAAGATTAGCCGCTACATCAGTATGTACTTGATGCACAGAAAAGTTGCGATGACCTGTATTAAATAACTGTACCACTTGCACAACCCATTCCTGTACATGAATTTTTTCCAAAACAACAGGTTTGGGGTTTGTCTCCAACCGATATAAATCCAAAAAGTTATTGATCTGGTTGATTTGGCGATCGCATTCATTACTCAAGATAAGGAAGTAGCGTGCTGCTTTAGACTGTTCTATATGTGGCTTTACTATTTCCCCTCCAAAGTTTTGCGCTTGATTCATTGCAACCAAAAGCATCTGAATTGCCATTTTCATGTTGGTGAGTGGCGTGCGTAGTTCGTAGGAAACTGTACCGAGAAAGTCCTCTTGCAGGCTGTTGAGGCTTTCGATTTTCTCCAACTGCGCCGTCATTACTTTTTGGCTTTGTTGAAAAGCAGCTTCTACAGCCTTGTAATCTGTTTCCGCATGTTTGTACTTTGTAATGTCCTCACAAATTATCATAATGACTGGTTGCTCTTCACCAGGCAATATCCGTGCTACAACTTTTACCCATGAAATCTGACTTGCAGGGCAATCCAAGCGAAATTCCCCAGTAATCGGTGTCTCTCTTAACAACCCCAACAATATATCAGATAATCTTTGTCTTTCTGATAAAGCAAATAAGTTAAAAATTGGCTTTTGGATTAATTCTTCACGAAGATAGCCAAGACAGTCAGCGCCAAACTGGTTGACAAATAAAATTGTTCCGGTTGCATTTAAGTTAAAATATATAGAAGGAATGTTGTCGTACATCCGACAAAACCGCAGAACTTCCTCTTGAGGATGACGCACTGTTTTTGCCGTACAAAGTTCTGAGTTCGCGGCTGAAGGCACAAGTTCCAAACATGGAGGAATTGCTTGCACAATATCTTCTTGTTGGCAAGTATGGTGCCAGGCACATTGCTGCTGATCAAGGCTCATAATACTTAAACTTGCACCCAAGGATTAATTTTAACTACAGGCTGAGAAAAAAAGATTATAATGCTTTTTGCTAAATTTTTATAATTAGCTAATAGCAGACAAAAGTCAAGATTTATTATTCTCTCCCCTTCCCCTGATATTAAGTCCGGTTAACTAGTTATCATTCAAGTCCTAAGTCCTGAATCCTTAAATCAAAAGAAACTCATCCCCTCTCTTACTCAGCAACGCTCCTCGCCTCAACGTGAGCCAGTGCTGTTCAAGGGAGCGTCTGGTGAAGAATGAGAAGACGGAGAGCCAGTGTAGGCATAGGAGCGTTGGGAAACCCTCCTTATACCGTTTCACTTTAAAGTTGATACATTTAGGCTTGCAGGGGAAGCAGGGGAAGCAG
>JAQYWN010000517.1 GCA_029379265.1 Rhizonema sp. NSF051 | reverse complement strand
CTATCACACTTGATGTTCATAAATTTCTTTAATGCTATCCTTTGTTTATTACTTGAATGAAAAAATTATAACTGATTTATTACACATCATGTTTAAGTTAAGTTTTGTTATACTGAGATAAGTAGAATTCTGATGCTGATCAGCAGAAATTTTCATCGCTCTGGGAGTGGGGAATTCTGTTATTAGTTGTTTTAAAACTCTCTAAAAGTGGAGAAGACCACAATGCGAGTCTCAATTGTAGTCAGGGCTTTTCACCAAAGACGAGAGCGTACTCGCTCCCTGAAGAGAAGTCAGTTATATGGGTTTCCCTGCCTTGTGAACGGTTCTAGACGGTGAGACAGTATTGCCAGAAAAGAAAAGTCTTGTAATACTCTGTCTTACAATGACTCCAACTTTTCGCTTTACACTATAACATTTTGAGTTTTCTCTTAGTAAAAGATTACATTATTTGGTAAGGTTTTTCATGGCGGATCAATTAATTCGCGCTACCGCAGCAGAAGGTGGAATTCGTGCAGTTGGTGCAATCACCACACGTTTGACTGAAGAAGCAAGGCAGCGTCACAAGCTATCTTATGTAGCCACCGCAGCACTCGGGCGGACGATGACAGCAGGATTGTTGATGGCTTCAAGTATGAAGCGGGCAGGGTCTAGAGTCAACGTCAGGGTCAAAGGCGATGGACCTTTAGGTGGTATGTTGATAGATGCAGGTGTAGATGGCACTGTACGCGGCTTTGCCGAACACCCAGATGTGGAATTGGCTCCAAATTCCAAAGGTAAGCTAGATGTTGGTGGTGCAGTAGGATCGGGATATTTATATGTCGTGCGCGATATCGGCTACGGCTATCCTTATTCTAGTACGGTGGAACTTGTATCCGGTGAAATTGGAGAAGATGTGGCTCATTACCTCATAACTTCGGAACAAACACCATCAGCTGTGGTTTTAGGTGTATTTGTAGGTGCACAAGGGGTAACAGCAGCAGGAGGGTTACTCGTTCAAGTTCTGCCAAAAGCAGCAAGAGATGAATCTTTAGTAGAACTGTTGGAATCACGAGTAGCTGCTTTATCAGGATTTACACCTTTATTACAAGCAGGTAAGACTTTGCCAGAAATTTTTGAAGATATTCTCGGGGATCTGAGTCTGAATATCTTTCCGGAAACCCAAATCCTTCGCTTCCACTGTGGTTGTTCTTTTGAACGCGTTTTAGGGGCATTAAAAATGTTGGGAGTTGCTGAACTAGAAGATATGATTGCTAAAGATGATGGTGCGGAGGCAACGTGTGATTTCTGTGGTACAGTTTACCAAGCAAGTAGCGCTCACTTAGCTCAACTTATTGCTGATTTACAAGGAGAATCTTCAGCAACGGTGTAGTATAAAACAGCATTTTAAATTGTGGTGATTTATGGTAGCGGTAGAAAGAGGGTCGCCTAAAAGCTAGCTTTTTCCTAACGAGAAAGTTACTATGGCAACAACGGAAGTTTCGATTATTGTGGTGTGAGAAATGACAGAGCGGGACATTCCAGATAGTTGGTCAATAGCAAAAGAGCCAGATAAGATAGCAGAATTATCCCGAAGGCAGCAATTTAGCGATCGCTTGTCTGATGTCCCAGCTACTGGTTCTACTTTGAAATCTGTACAGCGCTCAAAGGAAAATAATTCTGAAGTAGCTTTAGACAGTCAGTCACCAGTCATTAAACCTCGTAATTCGGGTAAGTTGCCAGGTTGGACGAAAAGTTGGGTACTTTGGACTTTATTGCTGGCGTTGGTTCCAGGAGCGATCGCATTTTCGTCAATGGCGATGCTGCTAAAATTACCCAGTGCGCCAAACTGCCCGGAAATTTTTTGGCCTTTGGCAAGTGCATCGGTACGGTTAAACTGTGCCCAGCTAGCTGCCTCCAAGGAGACAGTGAAAGATTTGCTACAGGCGATCGCTTTGGTGAAAGAAGTGCCGGAAGATCATCCGCTACGTGGACAAGTGGATCATTTTTTAAAAGAATGGTCGCAGGATATATTACAGCTAGCAGATGAAAGCTTCCAATTAGGGAAGCTAGACGAAGCAATGGCAACGGCACGCAAGATTCCTACAGATGTTGACGCGGCTAAGTTGGTAGACGAGAAGATAACCAAATGGGAATCAATTTGGTCGAAAGCAGATGGCATCTATAACGATTCAGTTGCACAAATACGTGACGAAAAATGGCACCAGGCATTTATGTTGGCGTCAAGATTACTGCGTGTAAATAATAAATACTGGGCAAATTCCAAGTACGACGAATTAAATCGTCTGATTGTTGTAACTAGAGAAGACAGTGAGAAGTTAGCAAAAGCTGAAAGCACATCCAAAGATGGGACAGTAGAAGATTTGCTAAAAGCCATTAAATTGGCAGAGTCTATTGGACAGCAAAGCTTCATGTATCAAAAAGCTCAGGATGCAATTCCAGACTATGGGCGCAAGATGCTGCACATAGCACAGAACAAACTGGATAAACAAGATGCTAATGCAGCCATCTCAATTGCCCAAAAAATTCCTGTAAATGCCAAGCTACAAATCGAAACCGAGGACTTTATTGCCTTAGCTGAAGCCCAGAGAAATGCTTGGATTGGTACGGTTGCCAGCTTGCAAACGGCAATTTCTCAAGCTCAACAAATTGACACTACAAGACCAGCATATGACAAAGCACAAAAACTGGTTGTGCGTTGGCAGCTAGAAATTGAAGATTTGGCGCACTTAGAAAAAGCGCAAGAACTGGCAAATGGAGGCACAATCAACGATTTGACAGCAGCCGTTGCTGAGGCACAAATCATCCCCGGTGATCACCCTCGTGCCAAAGAAGCTAGAGGAAACATTGCTGGCTGGATTGCTCAAGTGCAAACAATTGAAGATCGACCTTATTTAGATCATGCCGAACAGTTGGCAATGTTAGAAGATATTAACTCATTGCAAGCTGCGGTTGCAGAAGCTAGTCAAATTCATCGGGGACGGGCACTGTACCCTGAAGCACAAAGCAAAATTGCGGCTTGGATTGGAAGTATTCAGCGAATTCAAGATCAACCCATACTGGATCAAGCACAAGAACTTGCTCGGAACGGCAATCTCCCTGCTGCTATTGCCACTGCCCAAAGAATATCTTCAGGGCGCGCACTTTCAAAAACTGCACGAGCCTCAGCAGAAGGATGGCTTGAACAAATCAGCGCTCGAGACAATTGGAAGAAAGCGCAGGAGACGGCGATCGCTGGAACTCCAGAAGCTTTGGCAGAAGCAATTCGTCTGGCAAATCTAGTCCCAGATAACAGCAGCTTGCGCAGTGATGTTAATGTTACTGTTGACCAATGGAGTCAGCAATTGTTAGACATAGCACGTTCTCAAAGTCAGTCCGATATCGTCAGAGGTATTGAGACAGCCAAGTTAGTTCCCAGAGGTAGTGCCGCATACACAGAGGCGCGAGAGCAAATTAAAACTTGGCGGCAGTTTCTCCATCCACAACCAACAGAACAACCTCAGCCAACCACGACAGAACAACCATTAATAGAACAACAATAACTAGAGGTTCGTAGTTGTGCTAAGTGCGTACCCCTTCCGGGATGCCGTAGGCTAGACAGCACAACTACATGCCCCACGCAAAGACGCCAAGGTTTTTTTGCGCCTTTGCGACGGAGAGATTCTTTGGAGGGAACAAAGGATGTACTGTCTTCGTCTTTACGTTAGATTTTCATACCGTCATATCATGTCCGTCGAGTCACTCATAATTAAAGAACCCCACCCCGCTTGTGGCTGACGCCAAAGCTCCCCTCCCCGCAAGCGGGGAGGGGTTGATTATTTATGGGAATTACGGCTAATCAAACGGACATGAGATCAATTAGCAAAGCCTTAATTACAACACTAAATAAATTGCCCAAATTGCCATTGCTCTGAGGTAGGTACTTGCACGGAATGTACCGACTGCGGTGATGGCTTCGGGTGTGCGGAACTGTAGTCCATTTTCGTAAATTTGCTGCACGACAGCTTGTGTTAGCCTAAATGCCTCATCTTTCATACCCATTTGCACGAGAAAAGCTGCCATCCCAAAATTTATTCCCGTCCAAATTTCTAAGGGATGAGTTGCTTGAGGGTTTTCGGGTAAACCATCCGGAAGAACACCGTTAGCTGCACCAAACTTGCCATTGTGAAATTTTAAGAAGCAAGCATCGTAAACTGTTTTTAGCGCAGAAAGGGCGCAATCTTGTGGTACAATATCTGGCAATCTCAATAGACGCGCATAGAATTGTCCGCACAACTGATCTGCCATGACGACATCGGAACCACTCTCACTGTCAAGGCGGTAGTATTGTCCATTCCAAAGTTTTTCTTGATAGATTGGGCGAGATTGTTCTAGCCAAGTTTCATAGATTGATTTTTGAACTGCTAAGTCGGTTCCCAAAGTTGAAGCAACTGCCGTGCCAAGATCGTTTTTGCTTGTTAACAAAACATGACTAATCGCGATCGCTGCCTCCAACGCTGCCAACCACAAACCACCGCAATAAGCACTTACACCACGCAACCGCCAATCATCAAAGGTTTGATCGGGCGCACCAGAATTTTCCGGAATCCCATCCTCATCTTTGTCAAAAGTTTTCAGGTAGTTGAGGGTTTGGACAATCGCATTCCAGCAGTCTGCCAGGAATTCCACATCAGTCGCACCTGTTAAAAGAAAATCTCGGTAGACTTGCAGCACAAAATCACAACTGAGATCCTTCCACAAATTGCAGTCTTGATAGCTGGTGTAATTGGTTTTTTCCCAGACATGTTCGTTTGGTGCGCCTAAGTCGTGAGGTGTTGCACCTGCGACTTTACGAACGGCTATTGGACTTTCTGCTTTAATAGTGTAGTAGTAGCCAATGATACGCTCTGTATTGTCACCCTTTGGGATTGCGCGTGCAAAGGCACGAATAACCGACTTCTCCAATTGTGGAAAGAGCATTAACAAAGCAAACGAACCGTAAAGACGCACGTCTATACTTTCGTACCACCGATAATCTAATGATTCCAGCACGGCAAATTGACCGATCTCATCGTGATCAGAAGCCGCACTCCACAGTGTACCACCGCTTGTGAGATCGTAAAGCTCATTAAATAGAGCCATTTTAAACCAGTCTGGCAAGTCTTGACGATCTTGAATCGGTTGCTGCCATGCTTGAATCTGAGAAAGCCAAGTTTGGTAGTTTGCTAAAGCAGTGGATGCGATCGCCCAAGCATTCTTACCACTCCGACCAAAAAAGTCAGTATATCTTCGATAATATTCAATTCCTGCGGCAAACTCCGTTATAGGAAAATCCCACGCTAGAACAAAGGGAATTTCCAGAGTTTCTCCAGGCAGGATAGTAAAACGAACAGCGATCGCCGCGCCTATTTGTGTATTTTCTGTCGCTGGTGTTTCATCTACATAATTAGGCAAAGAACCATCTTTACTAAAGCTTTCCCATACATCTGTACCCGTGCTACTAGGATTCCAGTTTGTATGATATAGTACTTCTACGCCGTCCTGTCTTCTAGTAGCAATACACCACTGTCCTTCACCTTCTTGTATACGCTCCTGGCTATTCTCCCTACCTAAAACACAGCCAATATATTCCGTGTTTTCAACTAGTTGATTAAAATTATCTTTACTTTTATCCAGAGGTGGCTGATACTCATAAACCGGACTGCCATCATCCCGTATCCGTACTTCCGGAGATTTTAAAGAATTGGTAAACCAACCTACCATATTTTGCCAAGTCATCATGATGCTTAAAGTCAAGGGAGCATCTGTGGGATTGCTGGCAGTCCATAAAAACACAGCTACCGGATAACTTGTTTCTTGGTAATTATCAGCCCATATTGGTGAGAATTGCTCACAAGTTAACTGTGCTTGAAACACTCCATCATAAACAAACCAGCTACGAGGGTATAAAGCATGATAAGTCCCCGTTTGGGGAGTGGAGAGTGAAGGATTTTCTTCTACTTCCTCCTCTCCCCCTGCTCCCCC
>JAQYWN010000516.1 GCA_029379265.1 Rhizonema sp. NSF051 | reverse complement strand
CCTGCCCCCTGCTAGAATGCCCCCTGCCCCCCATTTGTATCAACCTTAAAGTGAAACAGTATAAGGGGACGCCTGAAAATCCCTGCTAAGCTCATCAGAACTATCTACTGTATGGCGTACCCGCCATCCACGGCTAAGGAATGACCGGTAACAAACGAAGCCTCATCTGAACATAGCCACAACACTGCTTCAGCCACTTCTTCAGGCTCACCGATACGTCCCAATGGATGCTGCTCGATATCTTGTGATCTGGCTTCTTCGGCGCTGGTGGAGAATGGATTAGCAGAGAAGAAGCGGTTAATCATCGGAGTTTCAATTGATCCAGGAGATACGGAGTTAATTCGGATACCTAGTTTTGCGTATTCTAAAGCTGCTGATTTCGTAATTCCCTCAACCCCATGCTTGCTAGCTGCATAAAGAGTAGCAGCTGGAGCACCAAGCAGTCCGAAGCTTGAAGACGTATTAACGATCGCACCTCCCCCTTGTTTAAGCATTTGTATGATCTCATATTTCATCGACAACAAAACTCCTTTAAGATTGATGTTGATGATGAATTCAAAGTCGTCTTCAGTGATATCAATTAGTTTTTTGAGCGCTCCCTGAACCCCTGCATTATTGAAGGCAACATCAAGACGACCATACATTGCCACTGTTTTTTCCACCAACGCTTCCACCTCTGATGCTTTCGCCACATCAGTCTGCACAAACATGGCTTCGCCACCCAAGTCTATTATTAACTGTGTCGTCTCTTCACCTTCGACAATCCGGCGGCTGGCAACTACGACTTGCGCTCCTTCCCTCGCAAAAGCTAACGCGGCTGCCCGACCAATTCCAGAACTGGCACCCGTGATCAAAGCAACTTTACCTGCAAATTTCTTCATGTTGGTATACCTCTAATCCGCTTCCCACTACAGAGGCTTGCTGTCAATCAGCAAACCTCCGTATTATTAGATGATGGCGTTATGTGGAAAACCTGCCTCAAGCGCCCATATCAACTATGGTGCGCGTACCGGGTTGGGGACTCCAATTTGTCAATTCTTCGGGAAGTTTTTCCAAGGGGATTGCTCGACCGAGCAATTGTTCAAAAAATGCTTCGTTGCCCTTAATGTGTGCGATCGCTTTCGCTATAGTCTTTTCTGTGACACCCGCAAAGGATGTCAGCACTGCAATCTCCCGCATGAAAAGTTCATGTGGAGAAACAGGTAAAGAAATTCCTGCCTTAGGTACACCATAAATACAGACTATACCTGCATTACGTACTACCTGTAAAGCCGTGGTAAGACCACCAGGTGAACCGGAACACTCGACAACTAAGTGCGCTTTACCTTTTTCTGGTTCTTCTACGCGTTCTATCCCTAGTTTTTCAGCCCAGGGAATCGGCATTTTACTGATATCGTAGAGCCGAATGTTACATTCATTCTCGGGGGAACGAGTCAACAGGTAGCTGATCAGAGCGCCCGAAAGTCCACCTCCAATCACCAAGGTTGTTGGTTGTAAAACTGACAACAAGTTAGTAGCAGCCTGAATTCGTTCTACTCCTCTAAGTGCACAACTCAAAGGCTCGATTAACACTCCCAACGCGGGATTATTGAATTCAAATCGGTATAAAGCTTTCCTAGGTACGCAAATTTTCTCGGCATATCCCCCATCTTGGTTCACACCTAGTTCCTGTAAATTCTGGCAATGACTGGTGAGTCCTTCTTGACAATAGCTGCATTGACCACAGGAAATCTCGTCATTAAGGGCGAAATGACCTTGTTCCTGAGGTAGTTGACAGACGACCTCATGACCTAAGATCCTTTCGCAGTCTAAACCCGTCATTGTGAGTTGTTGGTCTGTCTTGCAAACTCCGACAAATTCTACTTTTGCAATGACTTCTCCTTCTTGAGGAAGATTTGGCGCGTTGATATTGCGAATTTCTACTTGACTTGGTCCGTATAGAACTGCGGCTTTCACTAAGCACCTCCTGATGCAACCTTATAAAATTTCTATCATCTTTCTTGCTTTTTCGAGAAAATTTTGGCAATTTTCTGCACAATGAATCTCTTCTGTAATTAGCTATATCTAATCCGGTAAATTAACCTTCATTCCGTCTGAACCCTTTCCCGCTTGCACTCTTTGAAATTGAGGGACTAGGAATCCCCGAAGAGCTATTGCGGGAGGGGGTTCAAAGGACGCATGGATATTATAGCGCTTCTCAATTGGGTAAAGTACATCACTCTGAGGGGGCGAACAGCCCTTCGGGTGACGCTCGTGCCTCGCTAACGCTGCGCTAACGCAGTCCCCTATGGAGGGAAACCCTCCTACAGGGCTGTCTCACCGTTCGCCCTTACAATGTATTGTATCCAAAAGAGAACTGCTATATTAGATAGACTATTAAATGCGTTCTAAAGCCATGATAAAGCTATATGTAGCTTTCTAAACTCTGTTGCTTAAGCTTTTTTTTTGCTTACCCATGTCTCCCATACACTTGGGAATGAGTCAGGAATCTCAGTAGCTCCCACACAACTTCGGTAAAATTCTACAATTTCAGTCATCCCTATTATAGCATATCCGTACCCCTTCAATTTCATGTCCAACATGCAGGCAAGTAGCAACGCCTTTCCAGTTCCTTTTCCTCGAGAAGACTTTACTACACTGAGCGGTCCGAACATGCCTAAGGCTGTTGCGTCATAACAACCAATTCCCACAAACTCTCTGTCCTTGACTGCCACAAAGCACGTTTTGGGGCAATTGGACATGGCTACGTCCGTTTCGCTTGCCCATTCGTTTGCCCAAGGATCACCAGAGTTCTCCCTAACCCAGTCGATCAAAACGTGTTTTTCTGGACCAATGGGCTTGCGAATGGTAATTCCTAATTTCTCTTGAGATTCCAGAAAGCTCCAATCATCCTTCAAGTCATACAACTTGACTAGCATATCTACCATAAGGCTTACCTACTTACAAACAGGGTTATTGATATAAAAACGCAGATCAAAAATCCGTTGCAATAGTAAAGCTGTGATCTGTTGAAAATTGCACTGACAAAGAAAGGCTTTATAGCAGCATAGCTGCCTTTCTTTGTCAGAGAAATATGGTTTACTTACGGGTGCAGCGGGTAAACAGCTGATCGAGCATGTTGATGGCCATATCAATTTCTTCATAGGTGATGGTGAAGGCAGGGGCAATGGTAATCACGTTCTTGTAATACCCGCCAATATCCAAGACCAGACCGTATTTTTTGCCGCCATACTCCAGATTGCCTAGCATTGCTTCGTCTACAATGCGGTCTGTCATCGCTTTGTCCGGCGTAAAGCTATCCTCCGCGCTACAGATTTCGAGGCGAAGTGCCATCCCCAGTCCATCGACATCACCGACAATTTTATGGCGTTGTTTCAGGTCTTTCAACCCTTCGAGGAAATATGCCCCCTTTTCACGAGTGAGGGTTTCGTAATCATCTTCGTGCAATATCTTAAGCGTTTCCAGACCCACTGCAGTTCCCAACGGATTACTCGCAAATGTAGAATGGGTGGAGCCTGGCGGGAATTTTTCGGGGTTAATCAGCTCTTCCTTCGCCCAGATGCCTGAGAGGGGATTGAGTCCATTCGTCAAAGCTTTCCCGAACACGATGATATCTGGTTTGATGCCGAAATTCTCGATCGCCCATAATTTACCTGTACGGTAAAAGCCCATCTGGATTTCATCATCAACGATCAGGATTTTCCGCGCTTCCAGAATTCCTTGCAGGCGCTCGAAATAGCCGGATGGTGGAATAACATAACCGCCAGTTCCCTGAATCATTTCTATATAAAACGCGGCATATTCCGCCTGTTCTGCCTTTCCATCCCAAACGCCATAATATTCCGTCTCGAACAGACGCTCAAACTGATCAACACAATACATACCGCAGTCTTCACGCTTTTTGCCATAAGGGCAACGGAAGCAATAAGGAAACGGTATAAACTGAGCGCGATCGCCAAAATGGCCATAGCGGCGGCGATAACGATAGCTGGACGTAATCGCCGAAGCCCCTAGAGTTCGACCATGATAGCCGCCTTCAAAAGCGAACATCAGACTTTTGCCCCCTGTGGCATTCCGTACCAGCTTGAGCGAATCCTCCACTGCCTGACTGCCACCGACATTGAAATGGACGCGGCCTTTCTCACCGAATTTCTTTTCAATATCCTGTGCAATTGTAGCTGCCAGCTCGATTTTGGTCGGATGCAGATATTGCGAAGCAACCTGCGGTAAGGTATCGATCTGCTGTTTGAGGGCATCATTCAAGCGCTGGTTTGCATACCCCAAGTTACAAGCAGAATACCACATCTGTAGATCGAGGAATGCCGTTCCTTCGCTGTCATAAACAAAAGAGCCGTTGCATTCTGTGAAAATTTTCGGCTCCTCCAAGTAATGGACGGTATCGCCAAACGAACAGTATTTTTCCTCAAGCGCACGCAGGCGTTGCTCGTCATCGACTGAGATCACATCAGTTTGTCTCAAAGGAGTATTGGTCATAAAAAAAATTCTTTTTGATTCTTTGCTTTCTTTTCTCTTCGAGAAGGAGAAAAAAGGTTATTTTACCTTTTCTCCCGCCACAGACAGGGCTGATACTGCCCTACGACTTTCCTTTTCCAGCATGCTTTGCAGGATTACCGTAGCATCCCCAAAACCTGCAATTGCGCGATGCTCGATATTTCTGGCAAGGCAATATTTAAGAAGTGATGCTTTTGCTAAAACCAGATCGGCTTGTTCGAGGGAAACACAGTAATCAGAACGGCCGTCGCCGACATACAAGATTGCTGCACCATTATTGGTCATTCCCTTAGCAACTTGACATTTGCATACGCCAGAACCACTGGCACAAGTCGAAGCAACATTGGGCGAATTCAGGTGGTAACGTCCTTCTTCCTCAAAAACCAGCCTGTTGGCTGTCACCGGAATATCGTCCAAACCATATTGCTGTAGCACGCTATGAATCACATAATCCAGTCCATCACTGGCAATTGCGATCGGCAAATTATATTCACGACAAAGTCTTAAAAAAGCCGGAAACGCGGGATCAATACTGATGGTAGCAATCAGAGCGTCCAAATCCTCCTTGCTACAGCACAGTAGTTCTATCTGTCTTTGCATACATTCGGCGGTGCCAATTACACCTTTTTCCCATTCCGTTTCGATCTCATGCCACCGCTCATCCGCAAAATGGTGCAGCAGCAGATCCGTTGTATCAGGAATGCTAATCGTGCCATCAAAATCGCAAATGACGTTCCATTTCATTATTTCAATGCACTTTTTTGTTGTAATCGTTGTTGACAGGCAAATCAGAGCAAGCTAACGGCATAAGGAAAACGTAGTTTTTTATACACTTAATATCTCCAAAGTTCTAAATTGCTGAAAATTGCCAACGCGAAAGTTAGGAGTTAGGAAATTAGATTACGCGATTATCAACCTATTGAATTAGGTTTTCCAAATGCTGCAATTCCAAACAAAATATTCAAGGGATCATAATGTTCCCTTTTAATTTGCTTCCTTCAGAATGAAAAAAATACCATTCTGAGATATCCTCTAATTAATCCATTAAAAACGCTTTTAACACTGCAGGCAAAAAAATTATTAACCAGAAAAATTTAATGTCTCGCAAGCTTCAAATAATAGCCTTAAAACCTTTCTTTTGAAAATTTTTTAATCTGCTCAATTTGCTTCTTCCAAGATTCATTAAAGACTCAAGTCTTATCTTTACTTCAATGCCTGAAAAAATCAAGACTAATTAGTATGCATTTACGTTCCTTTCATGATCTACAAAGTACTCCCATACTTTCCGTTAAAACCGCCTAAGCAGTGATAGCTTTTTCACAATTCTGTGCTGAAAGCCATATTTTCTGATGGTTTTGTGAATAATCAGCTTGACTTACCACGATCACTCCAAGAGAATAATGTGCAATTGCTTTTTTAGATTATAATTAGACAATATCATAATCTTTTAGATATAAAACAATAAGATTTTTTTTTACGAACAAATTAATTATAGCG
>JAQYWN010000515.1 GCA_029379265.1 Rhizonema sp. NSF051 | reverse complement strand
ATATTAAATATTTAAAAATTGCCTCCTTAATTTGCTATACTATATGCCAGAATTTTTATTTTTCTGCTTCTGCTCTAAATAAAGACGAACCCCCTCAGCCACTTGATGGAGATTCGGTTCAATTTTCTTACTTAAATAATCTTCAACTGTTTGACTGACTGTACCTGCAAGGAATTGAGGCACACCTTTAATTTGCTTGGGATCGATAGTGAGGACACCGCGATTTTCAATCAGCGTACCTTTTTCCACTTCAAGGAAGCAGTTCTTGCCAGTGCAGTGAACTGCTTCAGTAAATGCGTGTGTATTGATGCGCCACACTGTAGTAAACTCTGACTCGTTCCAAGTGGCAATATCAGTCCAAGAAAGCATAGCCTCGCTGAGTACGGCACGCGCTACGAGAGGAATTTCTCCACCTCCATGCCACTCGTTGACAAAGTGGAGCAGTCCGCCTTCCTCACGCCGTGACTTAATATTAATCCCGCGTATATCTGGTAAGTAGGACAAAAGTTCTATCAACTTGTCTCGATAGGTTGCGTAGACAAGCGGACGTGGAAAGGGAATGTAGGCATTAGCGGAGATGATCATCGGTAGAGTTTGGTTCGTTTACGCTACTGTTAGGCAAGTAGTCAGAGCAATTGAGCGCTTGTTTGGTTAAAACAACAGATGGTTGTACTGCACAATTAAGATAATGGTTTTCCTGAAAAAATTGACAGTTACAACAGGGAATTTCTTGAAAGCGGTTTATAGGTAATTTACCATTTTGCGGAGACTTGCGAACACTTAACCTGGAAATAACAACGGCAATTCTCCAACTAACTATTAAGCAAATTGATGCAAATAACAGTGGTGCATAGGGTATAAGATTGATTTGTGGTTTCGCAGTATTGTCTGTTGTCCGAACCTCTTCTGTTTTGATAACCTGTGAAAAATGCAAATTATTTTCCATTAAGACATATGGTCGGAAAAACTCTGAATTATACATATTGAAAACCTCTATCAGCTATAATTTATTAACATGCTTATCAAAAACTGAGTACGTTTTGACAGTTGACCGTTAACTGTTAACCGTTCAGAGTCAGTTAAAGGAGTTTTTCACAAGTTAAATAAGACTGCTATATCACTCTTGGCTGTCTAGTGTCCGATTCCCAGTTGAAATGCTTCAGCTAAGGGTCCCAAAGCCAAAACAGGGAAAAATGTTAGTATCCCTAGGATGAGAATGGTGGCAGCAGTCACTCCTATAAATAAATTAGTATCTGTCTGCAATGTCATGGAGCTCATAGGTGTAGGTTTTTTGTGGTACATACTATCGGCTAGAAGCAGCAGGGTAATGATTGGAATAAATCGTCCCGCCCAGAGGGTAAGGCTTGTACTCAAATTCCACCATAGCGCAGTAGATGCTGGTTGACTATTTCCTAATCCTGCCATCCTAGAACCATTGCCAGAAGCAGCTGAGGCATACTCATAGAGTACCTGAATTAGCCCGTGAAAGCCCGGATTGTTAACGCCTGCTAAGGTATTGGGAAAAGTAAGGGTGATGCTGGTAGGAAATAAAATCAATAAGGGATGGATGAGTACAACCAAGCCGATTAAGGTAATTTCCCATTTTTCAATCTTGCGTCCTAGAAATTCCGGCGATCGCCCCACCATCAAGCTACTCAAAAATATAGCTAACAGTAGGTAGATAAACAAGTGAGCCGTACCTGTACCCAACGATCCCCAAATTACTTGAAGAAACATATTCACAAGGGTGCAAAAGTTAGTTGTAGGCATGAGGGAATCAAACGCGCCGTTGGCTGCGCCAGTCATAGTTCCGGTGGTAGTAACTGCAAATAAAGCCGTTTGGGCCCAACCCAATCTAACTTCTTTGCCTTCTAAATTCGGCTGCTGTCCTCCCAGTCGATAATTAACTAAGGGATTGCCTTGGTACTCAACCACTGCACTCATCGTAATTAGAACAACAAAAATGGCAAAAACCATCCAAAAAAGCAACCAGGTTTGCTTTTTGTTACCTATAAATACACCGTAGGTATAAATAAAAGCTGTGGGAATACAAAGCTGAGCCACTATTTCTAACAAATTAGAAGCACCATTAGGGTTTTCATAGGGATGGGCAGAGTTAACACCAAAAAAACCACCTCCATTTTCCCCTACCATCTTAATGCTCTCAAAATGAGCGACTGGACCACGGGCTATTGTTTGAGTTGCCCCTTCCATGGTTGTCACTGTCGCTGGGGGTGCGAAAGTTTCTGGTACACCAGTCATCAGCAATAACACTGCCCCCACAAGTGATATTGGTAATAAAACTCGTGTAATAAAACGAGTTAAATCAACGTAAAAATTTCCCAATGGTCTGCCTGTCAAACCTCGAATAAAGGCAATCCCTACTCCAGCCCCAGTTGCGGGAGCAACAAACATTAAGAAACCCATTGCAGCTACTTGGGCTAAATATGACATGGTTGTCTCGCCTGAGTAGTGTTGTAAATCACCGTTGACGACGAATGAAATAGTTGTATGCAACGCTGTATCCCATGAAGGCGTTTTCAAATGCGTTGGATTTAGCGGTAATTTTGCTGAAAATATCAGCAGCACAAAGACCAGAATTGCCATTGCCGAATTACTGATAAGTACTGCAGACGCATACTGTCTACCCGTCATGTCTTTTTGTGTGTCAATACCACCAAGAAAGTAGATAAACCTTTCTACAGGCATCATCACAGGGTCGAGAATTGTTTTGTTTGCCATAAAAACACGCGCTAAATAGTCTCCTAAGATAGGAGTCAGCGCTACAACAATAAGTAGCGTGAGAGCAATTTGAAAAAATCCTTGGAACATGAATTAGAAAAAATTTAGATATTCTCTTTATGAAAAACTTCTCAGTATATTTACTCCTTACGGTGCCCTTTATACTACTGTTTAAGGAGAGTTCGAGAAGAAATTGCATGGGTAAGCTTACACTTAATAAAGGGAGTAAGCATAACTAACGATGACATAACCGGATTTTTATACTTACATAATTATAAATCTCAGTAATTGTTTTGACTAGCGACACGGGGAGCGAATCAAACCAGACGAGCGCCCTCCCTTACAAGGCAGCTATGCTGAGGGCAGAAGGCAGAAAAAGTAATATTTTATACACACTTGAACTCTGTTCTCTGTCCTGCTTTACCCAAACCGGGTACTCACCGCCCCCACCATACCGCAGGTTGGTGGTCTCCAATCAATGAGGGTTCAAGCCCTCATTGTATTGTCTTAAACATAGCTGCCTTCAGCATAGCTGCCTTCTGCCTTTCTTCTTAACAGCTATCTTTCACCGAATATCATCACATCATATTTATTGGGTCAACATCAATAGTCAAACTGACAGATTGGGGGCAAAGCGCTCTGACTTCCTCCCAATTCGGCAACTGTGGTAATGTATCAGGAGGAAACTTCAGCAGGATCTGCCAGCGATAACGATTAGCTACCCGTAAAATACTAGCTGGTGCTGGTCCCAATATTTCTAAAGGAGATGCATGTGCTTCTAAAGCTGTTGCTATGCTCTGGGCAACATTCTCCACGCTGATGGAAGATAAACTACTCAACCGTAATAAAATCAATCGTCCGTAGGGAGGATAATTCAGCGCCTGCCTTTGTTCTAATTCGGCTTGAGTGAAAGACTGATAATCGTGATGTTTTACTGCCTCAATGACAGGATGTTCTGGAGTATAAGTTTGAATAATCACCCTTCCTGGATCGTCTCCTCTACCTGCACGTCCTGCCACTTGTGTCAAGGTTTGAAACGCCCGTTCACTGGCACGATAGTCAGACAGATGCAATAACCCATCGGCTGAAACAACACCGACAAGTGTCACTTGAGACAGATCTAATCCCTTAGTCAGCATTTGCGTGCCGACTAACAAATCTGCTTCACCATTAGCAAATCGAGTTAATAGCGTGCGGTGTGCCCCTTTGGTGCGAGTCGTATCGCTGTCAAAGCGGATGAAGCGCAGTTCGGGAAATTGCTTGGCTAACTCCTGTGCCACTCGTTGAGTTCCACTTCCAAAATTTTTAAGATAAGGAGAACTGCATTCAGGACAGTTTTGCGGATGCGATCGCACAAAGTTACAGTAATGACATCGCAACAATTGTGGCGCACCTTCCTCGCTCTGGTGATATGACAATGACACGTCACAGTGAGGACACTCGATCACATATCCACAACTGCGGCACGAGACAAAAGTACTATGTCCCCGCCGATGGATAAATAAAATTCCTTGTTGACGTTTTTGTTGTAACTCCTGCAAAGCGGATTCAAGAGAGCGGCTGAAAATTGACTTATTTCCCTGCTGCAATTCTTGCCGCATATCTACCACTTCTATAGGTGGTAAAGGACGGGAGTTGACACGTTCGGGAAGTGACAGGTAGTGGAAGGAGGGATCATCACTTTTGTCTTGTCTCTGGTGATGGCTAACACTCACCCAACTTTCTAGGGAGGGAGTTGCCGAACCTAAGATCAAGGGACAATTTTCTAGTTCTGCACGCCATTGAGCGACAGTACGAGCGTTGTATGTAGGGATGGGTGAATCCTGTTTGAAGCTGCTATCGTGTTCTTCATCTAAGATAATTAATCCTAAGTTTGGCAAAGGTGAGAAAACGGCACTCCGCGTACCGATCACAACTTGGGGAACTCCAGTCAGCATTTGTCGCCAAGTATCGTAACGTTCGCCATCTGAAAGGGCACTGTGGTAAACGCTGACTTTATTGCCAAAACGCGAGTGGAAACGATCTGTCAGTTGGGGTGTGAGTCCAATTTCTGGTACTAAAACGAGGGCTGACTTCCCCTGGGCTAGTAGAGGTGCGATCGCTTGCAAATAAACTTCTGTTTTTCCCGAACCTGTTACCCCATGTAACAATACTGTAGCATATCCATCTAGTTGAGTAATGCTCTCCAGGGCTTGTGACTGAAAGAAAGTCAGGGATTTTGCTTGTTCTCCCTTCATCTCCTCAGATTGCACACCAGAAGCTGTTCGCAATACTTCTCGTTCCTCAACGACTATGTAACCTTTTTTCTCTAACGTCTTGAGAGTAGAGGTACCTGCATGACAAATTTGTAATAATTCACTTTGCCATAACTCACCACCCCGCTGTCGCAGGATTTCTAAAATTTCTCGCTGACGAGGTGTTAAGTCGGGATCTAAAGTACTGCCTACGAGAATTGCTGCTTTCTGTTGCTTTGGTTTAGTCTGTCGTGGAGGTTCCAAGTAACTTTCTACCAAACCACGTTGCTGCAACTCTCTAACTCCCCGGTAAGCAGCTTTTACTTGTTTTTGCAGGTAGCTAAAGCTATAGTCTCCATCTGCTTGTGCGCTTAATATTTCTAGAATCTCCCCAGCTACAGGACTTAGGAAAGGCATGAGAGTGGGCAATTGGGGAAATTTTCGGCTAATTTGCCTTTTTTGTCCCTTGATCTCCTTTTGTTCCCCGAATCCCCCTTCCCCCTTTATAAGCCGAATTCGACGCTGCGATCTTCCTAATAAACCTGGTGGCAAAGCGACACGTATAACTTGAATTAAGGGTGTATAGTAGTATGCTGCGACTTTATTCAACAGTTCCCAGTAAGAGGAAGGGAAAAATTCTTCACTAACGACATCTTGTACGTCTCGAATTTTCTCGAGAGGTATATCTACTGGGGGTTGTGTCAGTAAACGAATGGCTATCCCTCCTAACATTTGAGGCCCAAATGGCACAGTTAAAATATCACCAGGTTTTACTTCTAACTGCCCAGGCAATCGATATACATATAGCTCTGTGTTTCCCGGACAATCAACGAGGACTTCAATCCACTGATTTCCGGTTGTCCCCGCCGGTATACCAAGATTGTACGAGCTACCAGATTCAGCAACTACTAGAGGTATTAAGCCATTCATATACATAAATATGGTTTCTAAATTAATCGCTCTTTTATTTCGAGAGAGCCTGTTGGTCAATATTAACCTTGTCAACTCAACTCTAACTATCGGCTTCCGTTACTTAAAAATGTATTTATCAATACTGTCATAAGAC
>JAQYWN010000514.1 GCA_029379265.1 Rhizonema sp. NSF051 | reverse complement strand
TTATTATAGTTCATGTTTAATAAATAAGGGTAGTGTTGCTGAAGTTAAATAAGATGATAATTATGCTGTAACGCTCGTTGTACGAATTAAGCGAGATCGACTATAAAATCCTGATTCGGTGCTCGAGCAGCATTACGTCCGGTTAACCCCAACGCAGCAAAGATTGGCATCACAAAAAGGGTGACAAGACGCAAGCGGGGTGTAACTTTTTTGATGACTCAAGACATTTGAATTTTGCGTGGTAGATAGCTTTCCTTTTTTAATCTGAGGAGTTTGTCAAGCTTATAGTTCCCAAACTGAAGTTGCGAAATGCAGAGAAAGTGAAAATAATTTAGCAATGAAGCTTGATGTGGCGGTGCGATCGCATTTGTCGTGTCATAGCAGACGGACTTTACACCAAGCCATGCAGAGCAAGGTAAACTAATTTTTCTACATTAGCTCTCAATTATCTGACAAGCAATCTAATATGAGTAGAGACGTTTGAATTCCAGGGATGGAAACATGAGAGTTTGGCTTGCCTGCTTTTTAGTATTGTTTGCTCTGGCGGAACTGTTTGACTGGATGAAAGGATTTTCCCTACCCCTACCCATCTATATTTTGGGAGGGGCATTTTTAGCGATCGCTTCTAACTACAACAAGCTTTTTGGCTCCTACTTTAGTAATGCACCTTCCGAACAACTCCAGATCGACTCACAATCTCAATCCACTCGTTCTATATCCTTTACCATTCCCCGTCCTCAGGAAGATGCTCAGCAATCTGAAGTAGAAAAAATGCCATAATCGAATTCAGCACTCAGCTTGGGAACTGAATTATTTAGAAATGAGAGCGGACTTAAACCACTACTCCCAGTAATGTATGCTAATAGCTGATGCCTGATTTCGGGATTTATGGATCTTTTTGTTGCCCCTCCAAGACAATCTGTGACAGGAAATATCCAGTAATATCGAGTAACTGGTCGAGTGTAAAGCCAATAATGCTGATGTAAAGTAGTGCCTCAATGATGTTATTGATGTTGCCTTCGCGATAAGCACTCCAGATCACATTACCCAGCCCTTTCCCACCTGTCAACATTTCTGTAGCAATAACTGTGAACCAGGCGAACCAAATACCAATCCTGAGAGCCTGAAATAGATGATTGATAGCTACTCGAAAATTATGACCTTGTTGGCGAAATAGTCGCACACCTTTTGCTGTATACATAGTAATCGACCATAAAGCACTCATAAAAACTACGGTAAAAGCTGCGGTTTCATTCTGTTTAAAAACTATCAGTGCCAAGGGGAGAAACGCTATGGGAGTAAAGCTTTGCGCCAGCTGTAATATCCGCTCGAAGATCTGATATATCAAACCATTCGCGCCAATAACAATCCCAAAAAAAATACCTAAAACAGCAGCAGGGATGTAACCGACAAACAACTGTTGTAGGCTTATTAAAACATCTACAAAGATACTACGTTCCATGCCTCAAGATTTTCGTTGGAACAGCTTCAAGATTTTAATTGGAACGTTTAAAGAATACTGAGCGCGATCATACAATAAAGCCATCAATTCGGATAAATGAAGGTGTCTAGAGCGGAAATACTGAACTTTGCTAGCTACTGCCTTAAAAAGTTACAGCAATTTTTACCTAAATGAACCACATCATTGGTAAGGGCGAACGGCCGTGACGCTCGTTCGCATGATTGCGTCTCCCCTTGGGAGAAGACTCGCTAACACTACGAAGATCGCCCCTACGACTGTGGTTTAATTACCTGAAAGAAGATACAATTTAAATTAGGACTTACGCAAACTATACTCATACAAGAGCGTTCTTGGCACGGCAGATGCTTCAATGGGGGAAACCCGTCGCAGGCACTGGCTCGTCTTGGGGGTTCAATAAATTAAGCTTTTTGGCGACTTTTGAGCAAGTCCCATAAATGTAAGAATTTCGGAACAACAGACAGATATCTTTGACAAATACTGTGAAATTGTAGAATGAACTCAATCTGATGTTATCCGTGAGTTCATTCGTTCATTAGAAAGTAACTAAGGAAAGTCAGTAAGTCCAATCATGTCAAACAATGTCAAGTAAATTGGAAACGACGGAATTAACTCTTTGTCCCTGTCTTTCTATTTACCCAAATTCCGCTTCATCTGTTGCAATTCGTCGTCAGTTTCCCAACGGCGAAACTTCTCTTCTAACTCGTCAAACCCTCTATAAGAAGTGCTAGTTTTATTAGACCAACCTGAAGTTTCTATACGTTGCTGCGCTTGAGCTTTAGTACGTGCTGTTTGGGCTTCAGTTGCTTTGGCTTGTACTTCCTGTCGCCGTTGTTGAATTTTACGCAGTAGTTCCTTAGCTTGAGTAATGCGTTCCTTTACACCTTGCATTTGTCCCCAACGCTGATTTCCTTCCCGTAATAGTGCTGATTCTCTCTCTTGTGCAGCAGCAACTAAATCCTGTCTGCCAGAAGCTTTTGCCTTTTCAACACGTATGTGCCATTTCTGGATCTCTTGAGCTGTGGACAGAAGATCCTCTTGCGATCGCTTCTCTTGTAATTGTAAATCTGCAATCAGCTTTAAAGAGTCTTCCTCTTGCTCCCAGAGTTGCTCTAACAGCGCTTCTAACTCCAAATGCGGATTATCTCGCAAGAATTCTTCCAAACGGCTTTCCAGAAACCGACTCAAATCATCAAATAATCCCACGGCAAGCACTCCAGAGATCAAGTCTTTCACCTTATTGTAGTCATTATTGTCGTAGGTGCAAAGTTGATTTTATTGAAAATTACTCTCCCTTTGGGAGTAGTGGGATTTTGAGTCTGGAAGAGTGCGACTGATCTTGAAGACAAGTAAATCACCAGGGCGTAGGAACTCGCCTATGCCGTCGAAACAAGTATGTTCAACTCTATCGATATTGCGGTTGATGGTCATCAATCGCACTCGGTCACGGGTAATTCCCCGTCGCTCTGGTGGTTCTGTGGCGGAAAGATCCGCCGTAAGTACAAAAGTAAAGGGTTGTGACAGCATATAACAGTTATGATTAGTTTATTGTATAAACGCGCACATTTTTGTGTCTTTTTCGGATCCGCGCATTGAACCATCATTTTCAATCATTGCGATTAATTCACCGTCGATTAACTCATACTAATCGTGATCGCCATAGCCAGTAATAAATTCATCAACAGTTAGAAGTTTTGGGGCTGATTCAACCATTGTGATTATTTCTCCTATTTTCGTCGATTAACGAGAGTGGCACTGGCTTGGTCAACTGGCATCAGCACAACTTCGTTGATATTGACGTGAGACGGTCGGGTGGCGCAAAAAAATATGACATCAGCGATATCATCTGGAGTGAGGGGAGTTACTCCCTGATAAACTTTTTCAGCGCGTTCCTGATCTCCATGAAAGCGAACCTGGCTAAATTCTGTTTCCACCATACCGGGATCAACGGAAGTCACCCGTACAGGTGTTCCCAATAAGTCTTGTTTCAAACCTTCGGAAATCGACCGCACGGCTGCTTTGGTAGCGCAGTAAACACTACCACCTGGATAGGTTTGATGTCCGGCGATCGAACCAATATTGACGACATGACCACTGCCGCGACTAACCATTCCCGGAACAACGGTACGAGTGAGGTACAGCAAACCTTTGATGTTGGTATCAATCATTTCTTCCCAGTTTTGGATTTCGGCTTCGTAGACTTTTTCCAAACCGCGACTGAGACCAGCGTTGTTGATCAAAATGTCGATGTCAGACCAGTTCGGGGGTAAGCTAGAAATGGCAGATTCTACAGCAGTGCGATCGCGAACATCCAACTGTAACAAATGGATTTGTTGAGATGGTACAGCCAACGTCTGTTCCAACTGCTGCAAGCGTTCCCACCGTCGGGCAGCCAAAATCAATCTTGCCCCCGCACCTGCGAATATTTTGGCACAAGCAGCACCTATACCACTACTTGCACCAGTAATCAATACGATTTGATTTTGAATGGAAATCATCAGAAGTTAATGGTTGGTTGTTAGGAGGTCGTAGTGAGTAGTTAATGGATAGTTGTTAGTGGTATTTTTTTGATAACCAACCACTAACAACTAACTCCTCATTACTTATTTACAACTTGCAAGCGCTGAGTAACCATTGTCATGCCATCTCCCCGCAGAATGACTGCAGAAAGCCATTGACTACCTGGTGTATTTGGCGCACGTCCAACTTTAAAAAGTCCGCCAGATGTGAGCAATTCTAAATCCACAGGTGTGGGAGTGAGATATTTGTTTGGTTGGATAGATTCTTCCAGTGCCGATCCTAGTAGATAATTATCACCGATTGGCTCTTTGACAACCGCATCAAAATTATACTGCTGACCGACTGTGACTTGCTGTGGTAACTGAATGTCCACTTGGGGTGGCTTGGTGCCAGAGGTAAGTTGGGTACGTTCAGACAGAACGTCTTGGTGGACGATTTTGCCACCATCTAAGCGCTGGCGCGATGTGATCGTGGAATTCATCGCCAAGTTATTACTACTTGACGAGGGGAGTCCAGTTATGGTAGTCACCGTTTCGGCGATGATGTTATTGCCTTGAGATTGCCAAGATTGCAATTGAGTGGTGTATTTTATTCGTGGATAGCGCTTCCAGAGTCCAGTCAAAGCTTGTTCCATAGTTTGGCGAGTCAATCCATCCCCTTGAGTGAAATTGGGACTATATGACTGCAAGACTCCTTTGAGATCACCCCGACTTGCTGCTGCATCTATTTGCGTCAATACATTTTTCAGTTCGGCAGGTGCAGTTTCGGGTGTACTAGCTTGAACGGATTTCCAACCACCGACTAAACCGAGTGTGAGGAAGAACAAAATCAGCCAGCTGCTGGCTAAAGATTGTTGGCGTCTAAATAGTAAGCTAATAAGGTTAGGCATTGGTGATATATTGTTTGGCAGTTTGACTTCAAATGGTAGGTAATTTGTTTTATCTTAGTTAACCTAGGCGCTGAAATGGTAGAAGGTTGATGGCACACGCTCCTATACGATTATTAATAGCTGCTAGTGGCACTGGCGGACACTTATTTCCCGCGATCGCACTGGCTGAACAATTGTCAGATTATCAAATCGAATGGCTAGGTGTCCCCAATCGATTAGAAACTCAGCTTGTTCCCAAGCAGTATCCACTGAATACTATTGCAGTTGAAGGTTTTCAGCAAGGGTTCGGGCTATCGTCTTTACGCACTTTGGCGAGACTCATCAATTCGGTTTTGTCAGTCAGAAAACTACTGCAACAAGGGAAATTTCAGGGAGTCTTTACCACAGGAGGTTATATTGCAGGACCCGCTGTCATTGCCGCGCGTTCCCTGAATTTACCTGTTATTCTCCATGAGTCGAACGCCTTACCGGGTAAAGTGACTCGCTTTTTTGGACCTTGGTGTAGTGCTGTGGCAGTAGGATTTGACGTTGCGGCTAAGTATTTGCCTCGCGCCAAAACTGTCTGCACTGGGACTCCAGTGCGTTCTCAATTTTTGGATGAGGGAATTGCTGCATCTCTGGATTTACCTATTCCTGAGGGTGTTCCTTTAATTGTGGTGTTTGGTGGTAGTCAAGGTGCCGTTGCCATCAATAAGTTAGTCCGCGAGGCTGCTCAAGCTTGGTTTGATGCAGGTGTTTGGGTTGTGCATTTGACAGGTGAAAAAGATGCAAATGCCGACAATTTACAACACCCGCAGTATATTTCTTTGCCCTTTTACAGTAATATGGCAGCTTTGTTACAACGGGCTAATTTAGCGATTACTCGTTCTGGGGCTGGTAGCTTGACAGAATTGGCAGTTTGTGGAACGCCAGCGATCTTGATTCCTTTCCCGTTTGCCGCTGAAGACCATCAAACATACAATGGGTCAGTTTTTACTACTGCGGGTGCAGCGTTGATGTTTCAACAGTCGGAGTTGACAGCAGAAATGCTGCAGTCTAAGGTATTGAGTCTGTTGCAGTCACCAGAATTGCAAACGATGGCCCAGAAGGCGAAGGCGATCGCAGTTCCTGACAGTGCGGAGAAATTGGCTCAATTGATGCGTGAGGTATTAGAA